>NZ_JBEZUT010000058.1:0-33396 GCF_040636595.1 Kitasatospora sp. NPDC036755 | reverse complement strand
CCCGAGGCCCGGGCCGCCGCCGCGCCCGCCGTCGCCGGCGCAGCGGCCGGCTGGGCCGCCGGCACCCGGGCCTACCTGGTGATCAGCGCCCCCGCCGACGTCGCCGCCGCCAAGGCCGCCGTCGCCGCCAACGGCGGTACCGTTTTCTCGAGTTACGACCAGATCGGCGTGATCGTCGCCCACTCCACCACCGCGGGCTTCGCCGCCGCGCTGCGCACCGTCACCGGCATCCAGCAGGTCGGCGCGACCCGCACCACCGACGTGCCGGCCGACGCCTACAGTCCGGCGCTGCCCGCCGGCCCCGCCCAGACGGCCACCACGCTCACCGAGTCCAACCGCTGGGACATGACCCAGATCAAGGCCGACCAGGCCTGGAGCATCAGCACCGGCTCGCCGTCCGTCAAGGTCGGCGTGCTGGACACCGGCGTGGACGACCAGCACCAGGACCTCGCGCCGAACTTCGACGCCGCCGACTCGGTCTCCTGCGCGTACGGCAAGCCCGACACCCGCACCGGGGCCTGGCGGCCCGTGGACGACCACGGCACCCACGTCGCCGGCACCATCGCGGCCGCGAAGAACGGCAAGGGCGTCATCGGCGTCGCACCGGGCGTGAAGGTGGCCTCCGTCCGCATCGCCGAGCCGACCAGCACCCTGTTCTACGCCGAGAACACCATCTGCGGCTTCGTCTGGTCCGGTGACCACGGCTTCAAGGTCACCAACAACAGCTACTACACCGACCCGTGGCAGTTCAACTGCCCGAACGACCTCGACCAGGCGGCCCTCATCGAGGGCGTCAAGCGCGCCCAGGAGTACGCCGAGGGCAAGGGCTCGCTTCAGGTCGCGGCGGCCGGCAACGCCAACTACGACCTGGCCAACAAGACCACCGACACCGCGAGCCCCAACGACTCCACCCCGACCACCCGGACCATCACGAACGCCTGCCTCGACATCCCCACCGAACTCCCCGGTGTGGTGACGGTCGCTGCCACGGGCAGCGGCAGCGGCAAGGCCTCCTACTCGAACTTCGGCCGGGGCGTCATCGACGTCGCGGCGCCCGGCGGCGACGGCGCCACCGGCGTCTACTCGACCCTGCCCGGTGGCAAGTACGGCACCATGAACGGCACGTCGATGGCCTCCCCGCACGTCGCCGGCGTGGCCGCGCTGATCGTCAGCGCCAACCCCTCGCTCACCCCGGCCGACATCCGGGCCCGCCTCGCGAGCCAGGCCAACGACCTGGCCTGCCCCGCGTCCGACAGCCGCTGCACCGGCACCACCGCTAACAACGCCTTCTTCGGCGAGGGCCAGATCGACGCGCTGAAGGCCGTCGGCGGCGCCACCCCGCCCGCCGGCAAGTACTTCGAGAACACCGCCGACGTGGCGATCCCCGACAACACCACGGTGGAGAGCCCGATCGCCGTCACCGGCGTCACCGGCAACGCGCCCGCGACGCTCAAGGTCGGCGTGGACATCAAGCACACCTACCGCGGTGACCTGGTCCTCTCGCTCGTCGCCCCGAACGGCACGGTCTACCTCCTGGAGGACTTCCCGAACGGCGACAGCACCGACAACGTCGCCAAGACCTACACCGTCGACGCCTCCGCGAGCGCGGCGAACGGCACCTGGAAGCTCCGGGTGAAGGACGGCGCCGCCGGTGACACCGGCACGATCGACGCCTGGAACCTCACCTTCTGATCCCACCGGCTCCGCCCGGCCGCCCGACGCCCAGCCGCGTCGGGCGGCCGGTCCCGTCGCCCGCCCTCCACCGGCTCCGTTCAGGCCGGGACGCGCGCGGACGGCGCCGGACCGCAGGGTGTGGCGAGCCGGTCGTGACGCCCCGGGGGCGACTCGGTGCCACCGGCTCCAGGCCGCCGACCGGCGAGGACGTGTGCGGTGCCGGTCCCCCGGGGTGGGCATTCACCTCGATCGGACAGAGGCACCCGTGAACGGCGCCGGAAGGCGCACGCCCGTCGCGGCCGATGGCAGGGCACGCCGTCGCGCGCGAAACTCCGCGCCCGACACAGCGTGCCGGGCGCGGGCGGCCGAGGGGCCGGGGCGCCGAGGTCAGAGTGTGAACATCGCGCTGTACGGCGGGGTGATGCGTTCCTGTTGTGACCCGAAGTCGACGAGGACGGCGATGTCGCCGTCACCTTCGACGGCGAGGACCCGGCCGAGGCCGTACCTGTCATGGGTGACCCGGTCACCGGCGGCGAACTGCTTGCGCGGCACCTCGGCCGGAGCCTTGAACGGACTGCCGGGCAGGGGGCGGCGGACTGCTGGAGGTTTCGTCATCGCCTCCAGTATGCGCCGGAAAGCCCGGGAGCGAGCCTCTTCGACGCACTCGGGTTCGAACCGGGTCGCAATGTCGCGGGTGCGGTCCCGGCGGAGGCCGGGCGGCACCAGGTGGGCGGGGCGCAGGGCCTGAGCGGCGCTGCCGCCGCGACGGACGGCCGGCCGTGTCCGCGGGAATCGCCCCGCCCGGGGCGCCGGCCCGGACGGCGGACGGCCATGCCAACTGGCGCGCTCCTGCGGCGCGTTGACGGTTGCGGCGGCCCGGGCCCCGGGGCCTCGGGGGGCGCCTCCCGGAAATCGGGGAGGAAATATCCGTCCGCGGCGCGCTCGGGCCTGCTAGGGTTGTTTTAGTTGCAGTAGTGGTTCCCATGAACTTTGTGTGCGCCTGCTGATGTTTCGCAGGCGTATTTTTGTTTCCCGGCATTTCCCGGGTGGGCGCTTCCCGCGGCGACTCGAGGCGTGCGCTGTGTGCGCTTCGGACAGCCTCTTGAAGGAGATTTCTTAATGGCTAATGGCACCGTGAAGTGGTTCAACTCGGAAAAGGGCTTCGGCTTCATCGAGCAGGAGGGTGGCGGCCCGGACGTCTTCGCCCACTACTCGAACATCAACGCCAACGGCTTCCGTGAGCTGCTCGAGGGCCAGAAGGTCGAGTTCGACGTCACGCAGGGTCAGAAGGGCCCGCAGGCCGAGAACATTCGCCCGCTGTAATTCTTCTGCCACGGCACCCGCCAAGCAGCGAGGGGCCCGCACCGCGCACACGCCCGGTGCGGGCCCCTCGGCGTTGCGGCACGGTGCGTCCCGCCGCCGTGCAGGCCCCTGACCGCCACCGGCGCCCGTCCCCGTGCGGGACGCGCGGCGTCGCGTCCCCGGACCGGCGTCCTGTCGTGACAGCTCACGGTTCGAGGTTCTCGCTCCCGCGCTGTGCGGTGAGGGCCGACCGTACCCGAGGTGCCGCACGGTTCCGCCGTGCCCGCCCCACCCGCCACTTTCGGCCCGTTTCCTCGCGGTCTCCGCCGGCACTCCGCCGCGGAACCCTCCTCGCGACGTGCCGCCCCGAGGAAGGTTTCCCCGCATGAGCCGCTCCGGTCGCTCCTCGTACCAGAACACCGACTCCCGCTCCGCCGCGGGCCCCCGCTCCGGCGCCGGCTCCTCCTACGGGGCCCGGCCCTCCGGAGGACGACGTACCTCCGGCCGCCCCGCTCAGGGGCGCTCCGTCCAGGGCGAGTTCGCGATGCCGGTGAGCACCACCCCGGCGCTGCCGGCCGTCGAGTCCTTCGACGAGCTGGACATGCCGAAGGCACTGCTGTCGGTGCTGACCCGCCAGGGCGTCACCGTGCCGTTCCCGATCCAGGCCGCGACGCTGCCGAACTCGCTGGCCGGGCGCGACGTGCTCGGCCGCGGCCGCACCGGCTCCGGCAAGACCATCGCGTTCGGCCTCGCCGTACTGGCCCGCACCGCCGGGCGCAGGGCCGAGCCGCGCCGTCCGCTGGCCCTGGTGCTGGTCCCCACCCGCGAGCTCGCGCAGCAGGTCACCGAGGCCCTCACCCCCTACGCCCACGCGCTGCGCCTGAGGATGGCGACCGCGGTGGGCGGAATGCCGATCGGCCGCCAGGCGTGGGTGCTGAACCGCGGGGCGGAGGTCGTGGTGGCCACGCCCGGCCGGCTCAAGGACCTGATCCAGCGCGGCTCCTGCCGGCTGGACGAGGTCGGCATCACGGTGCTCGACGAGGCCGACCAGATGGCCGACATGGGCTTCCTGCCGCAGGTCACCGAGCTCCTCGAGCAGGTCTCCGACGGCTGCCAGACGATGCTGTTCTCCGCCACCCTGGACCGCAACGTCGACCGGCTGGTGCGGCGCTTCCTCCAGGACCCCGTCACCCACTCGGTGGATCCGTCCGCGGGAGCGGTGAGCACCATGGAGCACCACGTCCTGCAGGTGCAGAGCTTCGACAAGAACGCCACGATCGCCCGCATCGCGTCCCGCGACGGCAGGGTGATCATGTTCATCGACACCAAGGACGGCGCGGACCGCCTGGTGGCGGACCTGCTCGCGAACGGGGTGAAGGCCGCGGCCCTGCACGGTGGCAAGTCCCAGCCCCAGCGCACCCGCACCCTGGAGCAGTTCCACAGCGGCCAGGTGACCGCGTTGATCGCGACCAACGTCGCCGCCCGGGGCATCCACGTCGACGGGCTCGACCTGGTCGTCAACCTGGACCCGCCGACCGACCACAAGGACTACCTCCACCGGGGCGGCCGCACCGCCCGGGCCGGTGAGTCCGGCACCGTCGTCACGCTGGTGCTGCCCCAGCAGCGCCGGGCGATGGCCCGCCTGATGGCGACGGCCGCCATCACCCCGGTCACCACCAGGGTCAGCTCCGGCGGCGAGGACCTGGTGCGCATCACCGGAGCCCGTGTGCCCACCGGCGTCCCCACCGTGATTCCCGACCCCGTCGTCGAACGGCCGCGCCGCGGCCCGTCCGCGAGCCGTGCCCGCCGTGGTCGCCCCGCCCACACCGCCGGCGCCACCCGGGCCGCCTCCGGTCGCGACACCCAGGCGCGCCACGAGCCGAGCGGTCACCGTGGACACCAGCCGGCCCGACGACGCCCCTGAACCCGACGAGGTTCGGCCGCGCGGGTGCCGTCCGGCTCCCCGCGCGGCCCGACCGACGGGCGCCGGAGCCGGTGGCGGCCGGGGAAGGGGGCCTTCTCCGGCCGTCACCCCCGGGCCCGTCGGGACGGCTCCTGGGTCACCCCGTCGCGCCGCCCGCGCGGACCAGGAGGGGCAGCAGCCAGTCGAGCTCGGGGAGCGTCGGGTCGGTGGTGAGGTGGGTGAGGTAGGGGAGGTCGGTGAAGGCGGTGGACGGCCACGTCCCGGCGCCCTGCTGGAGGTACGGGTCGCCGTCGTGCGGCCCGTGGCCGTGGCCGGGCCCGTGGTGGTGGGGCTCGTCCGGCTCGCACGGCGGCTCGCAGCGGGCGAGCGCGGAGGACGGCGGGGTGGTCACCGGCGCGGTCCCGGGCGGGGAACCCGGGGGCACGTAGGAGGCGGTGACCGTGTTGACGGTGTCCTCGCCGATCAGGCTGGAGCAGTGGAACGTCTTCGTCTGCCCCGCGGCCAGGTCGAACGTTCCGGCCGCCGCCACGCAGGCCGGCTCCTGGGAGTCGTTCAGGGTGATGCCGGTCAGGTCCACGGTGCCGGTGTTGGTGACGGTGATCCGCCAGAAGGCCCGGCACTTGTCCGGGGCGCACGGATCCTCGGGGGCGTTCCCCTTGTGGAGGGTCGCCTCCTTGCCCCAGGGTCCGGCTCCGCCCTCGCCGCAGTCGGCCGCGCGGTCGGACCGGCAGACCTGCTTGTCGACGTTCAGTGACGGGGTGCCGGTGCCGCTCACGTCGACGGTGGCCTCGGCAGGGGGTGTGGTGACGGGTGTGCCGCCGGGGCCGGGGAAGGTGGCGGTGACGGTGTTGGTGGTGGTCCGGGTGACGTTCGGCAGGTCGCAGAAGACCTGGTGGGAGGCGCCCGGCGCGAGGTCGAAGGTGCCGGCCGCGGTGGTGCAGGAGGGGGTGACGGTGTCGGTGAGGGTGATGCCGGTGACCGGGACGGTGCCGGTGTTGGTGACGGTGATCCGCCAGAAGGCGGTGCTGCCGGAGGGGATCGTGGTGGTCGCGGCCCAGGGGCCCGGTCCGCCGTCGGTGCAGTCGCCCGCGCTGGTGGAGGTGCAGACCTCCTTGGCGATCGTCAGCGCCGGCGCGCACTGGGCGCCGGGGGCCACCTGGAGCGTGACGGTGTCGGAGGTGACGGGCGCCTGGCCGTCGGTGACGGCGGACGCCTGGTTGGTGACGGCCGTGACGGCGCAGTCGGTCGCCACGGTGGTCTCGAAGCAGATCTGCGGGGCGTCGCCGACGAAGGTGACCTGCATCCGCGGGTGGTTGTCGGGGGTGAAGGACGATCCGCTGATCAGGGTGAGGTTGGCGACGACCTGGATCGGCTGGTCGCCGACCGGGACGGAGGAGATGTCCGCGGTTCCGGTGGCGGGGTCGAAGGGGAAGGTGCCGAGGACGGTCCCGTCGGCTGCCAGCACCGTCACCGAGGACTGGGTGAAGTCGACGGTCGTCGGGTCGATGCCGAGCAGGCTGACGGTTCCGTAGGACCGGACGTGCCCGGTGGCTCCGTCGCAGTAGTACGCGGAGGGGTCGACGGTGCCCCGGGCCTTGGTCTTCAGGCAGGGCGAGGCCCCGGTGACCGGGTCGATCGAGAACAGGTAGCCGGTGTCGCCGAGGCTGTACTTGCACTGGCCGTCGTAGGCGAAGCCGTACGGGCTGGTGTTGCCGCCGTTGACGTCGGGCGGGCCGTTGACGATGCCGTTGGTGCCGTACTGGGCGCAGGGGCCCTGGACCGCCCAGTCGTAGCAGTACTCGGTGCTGTTGAGGGTGGGCGTCAGGCCCTGGTAGATCCAGAGCGGGAACTCGGTCTCGAGGTGGCCGTTGGGAGCGGTGATGGTCAGCGGCACCTGGTAGTTGGCCTCGCCGGGGGCGGCGTTGGTGCTGAGGAGGGCCTGGAGGCCGGGAGGTGCGGCGATGGGGTTGCCCGTCAGGTCGAAGCAGACGACGGAGCCGACCGGCGGGGTGACCTCCTGGTAGACGCCGCCGACCGCCGTGCAGACGCCGGTGACGGTGCCGGCCGGGTCGTACATCTCGAAGACGTTGTCGGCCCGGGCGGGGGCGGTGCCGGTCGGGGTGACCACGGTCTTCGGGGTGGTCCAGCCGGTGCAGGCGGCCTTCGTCGACGGGTCGAAGCAGGACATCACGGTGGGCAGGGGGGCCGGGGTGTTGTCGGTGACGTAGATCTTGCCGTCGACGACCCGCATGATGCCGGCGTAGTCGCCGCTGAAGGCGGTCTGGCCCTCGTTGGGGGGCAGGCCGATGTCGAAGGTGCCGCAGGAGGCGTTGGCGGCGGGGTCGTAGCAGAGGATCTCGCCGGTGGTGGAGACGGCGTAGATCAGCTGGTCGGGTGCCTGGACGACGCCGCCGACGGCGAGGCCGGTGCCGCTCTGGAGGGCGGTGAAACCGCAGCTCGCCTGGGCCTGGAGGTCGATGCAGCCGACGCCGATCAGGGCGGGGGTGACCCGGCTGATCGCGGCGTAGTACAGCTTGGAGCCGATCTGCACGTAGGTCGGTGTCCGGGTGCTGCCGAGGTCGCCGGTGGTCGCTCCGGCGACCGAGGAGTTCAGCGCCTGGGGCCAGGTCGCGGGGGCACCGGCCGGGGTCGGGCAGGGGCCGTTGGTGAGCTGGTCGGTGCAGACCACGCTGGCGGTGTTGGAGAAGCCGTGGTGGTAGATGTTCCAGATCTCGGGGGTGGGGGAGCCGTTGACGGTGGCGGTGTACAGGACGGGGGTGAAGCCGTCGCCGCCGGTGGCCGTGTTGACCGGGGTGAACGGCGGCGGGATCGGGACCACCTGACCGGTCGCCGGCGCGCTGAGCGCCGGGTTGGCCGCCCGGACGGCGTTGGTGGCGGTGCCCTGGTCGGTGCCGGTGAAGGTGGTTCCGCCGTCGGTGGACCACTGCTCGGTGAAGCCGGGGGGCGCGTGGAGCGAACCGGGTACGTAGGTCTGGGTCTGCGGGGTGCTGCCCGGGCCGCCCTGGATCACGTCGGTGACCGTGGTGCCGACCGGTGCGGCGTCGGGGTTGGTCACGGAGACCACCCAGCGGACGGTGTCGCCGTGGGCGGCCTGGGTGGTGCTGCCGGTGGCGAGGTCCGTGCCGGTCTTCGCCAGGGTCACCGGCTGCTGTCGGCCGCCGTGCCGGCTGGTGCCGCCGTCGGCCGGGCCGGCTGCCGGGGCGCCGGCCACCGCCGGGTGCGCGGCGCGGTCCTTGGCGCGGTCCTCGACGCGGTCCTTGGCGCGGGCCGCCGCGGGCGCGGCGAAGGAGCCGACGGCGAGGCCGAGCGCGAGCAGGAGGGGCAGCACCGCCCGGACGGGCCTTCCGCGTTTCGCGACCGGTCGGTGCCGTCTTCGTTCGGGCCCGGTGGTGGGGGGACAGCGCCTCATGAGGGTTTCCTTCGATCGAGCGGCCGGGTGTCGCGAGCGGTGCCGGACGGAGCGGTGCCGGACGGGGCGGTCGCCGTGGAGTGCGCACCTGGCGCAGACGGGCGGGTACCCTCGGCGACCGTATGACGCGGCGTCCGGTCGGAAAATCCGACAGCGGTCTCCAGGCCGCCGAACGGGGACGCATTCACTCCGGAGCGCGCCGGGCATCGGCCTGGCGGGGGATCAGCGACTCCGCGCGCCGGCCTCCGGCGGCGTCCGGCCGGGCGGACGGACGACCCGACGACCCGACGACCCGAGGACCGGGCGTGCGCCGGCGGACGGGTCCGCCGACGGACTTTCAAGCCGGGGCCTCGCGGGGTAGGGATCCCCGGGGGCCGGGCCGAACCCAAGGAGGACTCGCATGTTCACCACCCGTCCGACGCTGCAGGGCACTTTCGGCATGGCGGCTTCGTCCCACTGGCTGGCCACCGCGGCGGCGATGGCTGTGCTGGAGGACGGCGGGAACGCCTTCGACGCCGCCGTGGCCGCCGGGTTCACGCTCCAGGTGGTCGAACCGCACATGAACGGCCCGGCGGGTGAGGTGCCGATCATCCTCGTCCCGGCGGGGGGACGTCCGCAGGTGCTCTGCGGCCAGGGCGGAGCGCCCGCCGGAGCCACCATCGGGCACTTCACCGCGCTCGGCCTGGACGAGGTGCCCGGCACCGGGCCGCTGGCCGCCGCCGTCCCCGGCGCGTTCGACGCCTGGCTGCTGCTGCTCCGCGACCACGGCACCAAACGCCTGGCCGAGGTGCTCCGTTACGCCATCGGCCATGCGGCGCACGGACATCCGGCGCTGCCGGCGGTCGGCGCGACGGTCGCGGCGGTGCGCGAGCAGTTCGAGCGCCACTGGCCGAGCTCGGCCGCGCTCTACCTGCCGGACGGGCGCCCGCCCGCCGCGGGCGCGCTGCTGCGCAACGTCCGCCTCGCCGACACCTGGAGGCGGCTGCTGGCGGAGGCGGAGGCCGCCGGGGCGGGGCGGGAGCAGCAGATCGAGGCGGCTCGGCGGGTCTGGCGCCAGGGGTTCGTCGCGGACGCGATCGCGGAGTTCGCGTCGCGGCCGGCGATGGACACCTCGGGCGTGCCGCACGCCGGAGTCCTCACGGGGGACGACCTCGCGGCCTTCGAGGCGACGTACGAGGAGCCGGTCCGCCACGAGTGGGACGGCTGGACGGTCTGCAAACCGGACATGTGGAGCCAGGGGCCGGTCTTCCTCCAGCAACTCGCCCTGCTGCCCCACGGGTTCGGGCGGTCGTCCCACGCGTACGGCGGACCGGAGTACCTCCACACGCTGATCGAGGGCGGCAAGCTGGCGATGGCCGACCGGGAGGCCTGGTACGGAGACGACACCGAGCACGTCGAAGCCACCGTGGCCGATCTGCTCGATCCCGGCTACAGCGCCGAACGCCGTTCGCTGGTCGGGGAGTTCGCCTCGGCCGAGCTCCGCCCGGGGCGGCCCGGCGGCCGCTCGCCGAGGCTCGGACGAAGCGCCTCGGCCGTCGTGCCGGGGCCCGGAGACTGGGCGATGGCGCTCGGCGGTGGCGACCAGGACGCCGACGACCCGGGCGCCCGCACCGACCGCGTCGGACCGGTCGCCGCCGCCGACGGGGCCACCCGGGGCGACACCTGCCACGTCGACGTGGTCGACCGCTGGGGCAACATGGTCTCCGCCACGCCCAGCGGCGGCTGGCTGCAGTCCAGCCCGGTCGTCCCGGAGCTGGGCTTCCCGCTCGGGACACGCCTCCAGATGGCCCACCTCCGACCGGGACTGCCCAACTCCCTCGCTCCCGGCCGCCGCCCGCGCACCACGCTGTCCCCGTCGCTGGCGCTGCGGGACGGCGAGCCGGTACTGGCCTTCGGCACCCCGGGCGGCGACGCCCAGGACCAGTGGACCCTGCACTTCTTCCTGGCCGTCGCCCTGCGCCCGGCCGTGCGCGGCGGCCTCGACCTGCAGGGCGCCATCGACGCCCCGAACTGGCACCAGGAGGGGTTCCCGTCCTCCTTCCACCCGCACACCATGGACCCGGCCCGGGTCGTCGTCGAATCCCGGGTCGGCGAGGCCGTCATCGCCGAACTGCGCCGGCGCCGGCACCGGGTGCGGGTCGCCGGGCCGTGGAGCGAGGGCCGGGTCTGCGCGGTGGCCCGCGATCCGCGCACCGGCCTCCTGTCGGCCGCCGCGGACCCGCGGGGCATGCAGGGCTACGCGGCCGGGCGGTGACCCGTCCGCCTGTCGGCTCCTCGGCTCGTTCGGCTACTCGGGGACGAGCACCGCGACCCCGGTGACCCGGTCCGCGGCGAGGTCCGCGAGCGCGGTGTCCGCCCGCCACAGCGGGTAGCGGGTCACGTGGACGGCCGGGCGGGCGCGGGCGGCCTCCGCCAGGAAGGCCTGCCCGTCGGCGCGGGTGTTGGCGGTGACGCTGCGCAGGGTGCGCTCCTGGAAGAGGTGCCGCTGGTAGTTCAGCTCCGGGACGTCGGTGAGGTGGATGCCCGCGACGGCGAGCGTGCCGCCGCGGTCGAGGGCGGCGAGGGCGACGGGCACGAGCTCGCCGACGGGGGCGAAGAGGATGGCGGCGTCCAGCGGCTCCGGTGGCGTGTCGTAGGAGTCCCCGGCGAATCCGGCGCCGAGGTCCAGCGCGAGCCGCCTCGCGGGCGCGGCCCGGGTGAACACGGCCACCCGGGCGCCCCGGGCGAGGGCGATCTGGGCGGTCAGGTGCGCGGACGCGCCGAAGCCGTAGATGCCGAGCAGCCCGCCGGTCGGCAGTTCGGCCCGTTCCAGGGCCCGGTAGCCGATGATCCCGGCGCACAGCAGCGGGGCCAGCTCCTCGGCGGGCGGGCCCTCGGGCAGCCGGTAGGCGTAGCGGGCGTCCGCGGTGACGTGCCGGGCGTACCCGCCGTGGCGGTCCCAGCCGGTGTAGCGGGAGTCGGGGCAGAGGTTCTCGCGGCCGCTGCGGCAGTGCGCGCACCGGCCGCAGGTCCGGGCCAGCCAGGCCACCCCGGCCCGGTCTCCTGCGGCGAACTCCTCGACCCCGGCGCCGACGGCGCGTACGCGCCCGACCACCTCGTGCCCGGGCGTGCACCGGGCCGTCCTGGGGGAGAGGTCCCCCTCCGCGAGGTGGAGGTCCGTGCGGCACACCCCGCAGGCCTCCACCTCCACCAGGATCTCCTGCGGCCCGGGGGCCTCCAGCGGCCGCCGTTCCCGCGTCAGTGGGCCCGGTCCCGGCCCGCCGACCGGCCCGGGGCGGTCCACCACCCAGGCGTCGGTCTCCGTCGGCAGCGGTTCCGTCGTGCTCATCGCGTCTCCTGCCACTCGGCCACTCGGCTACTCGGCCACCCGGGTCCCAGTCTGTCGCTCCGCGGCGGCCGCCGCCTGGCGCGCGGCCGCGGAGCCGTCGGGGCGCAGGAAGCCGAGCCGCCCCGGCCGGTGGGTGAACTCCGGCTCGGAGCCGGGGCGTTGGCGGTGCGGCGCCGGTCAGCTCCAGTACCCCGTGTGCACGGCGGAGGCCTCCTCGAAGAGGTGCGGGCCGGAGACGTCCACGGTGTTGCCGCCGGCGGCGAAGACCTGGCGGCAGGGCAGGTCGAGCACGGGCTCGTCCGGGTCGGCTCCCGCGATGACGTTGAGTTCGGTGGCGGCGAGCGCGTAGACGACCCGCCGGATGCCGCTCCAGTAGATCGCGCCGGCGCACATCGCGCAGGGCTCGGTGCTGGAGTACAGGACCGTCCCGGCGAGCTGGTGCGGGGCCAGGGTGCGGCAGGCCTGGCGCACCAGGTTGGTCTCCGCGTGGGCGGTGACGTCGTGGTCCGTCAGCACGGTGTTCTCGGCCGTGAGCAGGACGCCTCCGGACAGGTCGGTGAGCAGTGCGCCGAAGGGGTGGTTGCCGTGGGCGCGGGCGGAGGCCGCGAGTTCGATGGCCGTGAGCAGGTGGGTGCGGGTGTGGTCGGTCATCGGCGGACTCCTCGGGGGTCGGAGCGGGTGAGGGGTCAAACGTATGCGGCGGGTACCGGTGGGCGCCCCGACGCACCGGATTGACACGCCGAACGAACCGCAACTAGCGTGGTTGCGGTTCGGTCGGCCGGGTGGCCGCCGCGAAGAAGGAGGCACGGTGGGCATCAGCAGCAGAAGCGCGGTCGCGATCCACGCGCTCACCATGCTGGGCCGCTGGGACCGTTCGCTGACCTCGGTGGAGATCGCGGAGAGCCTGGCCGGCAACCCGGTCCTGGTGCGGCGGATCCTCGGCAGCCTGCGGGACGCCGGTCTGGTCCGGTCCACCGAGGGGCGCAACGGCGGCTGGTCGCTCGCCCGGCCCGCCCGTGAGATCACGCTCCACGACGCGTACGCCGCCGTGGAGACGGGGCCGGTCCTGTCGCGGCACCCGCATCCGCCGAGCGCCGAGTGCGAGGTGGGGCGGAACATGCAGGGGCTGCTCGACGCGGAGTTCCGGGCCGCGGAGCGGGCCATGGAGGAGCGGCTCGGGCGGACGACGATCGCCCATCTCGTCCGGCAGGTGCTGGACAACGAGCGGGAGGTCGCGCGACGGGTCGCCGGCTGACCGATGGCGGAGGCACTGTCCTCCGCCTTTCTTCTCCCCAAAATGTAACCACGATGGTGGCGGTAAGCCGCCCGAAGGGCCTTCCATGACTTCCACACCGAGCGCGGCCGGGCGAACCGGCCCGGGACCGGGCTTACTGGCCGTGCTGACGCCGGCGATCCTCGCCACGGTCACGGCCAGCGACATGGTCAACCTGATGCTTCCGACGATCGGGGCCGAGTTCGGGGCCTCCGAGGCGGAACTAGCCTGGGTCGTCACCGGATTCCTGCTGATGTTCTCGGTCGGGATCCCCCTGTACGGCCGCATCTCCGACCGCGTGAGCCTGCGCCGCCTCTTCGCCTTCGCGCTGCTCACCTACGCCCTCGGCAGCCTGGTCTGCGCGATCTCCCCGAACCTGGCCGTGCTCGTGGCCGGGCGGATCGTCACGGGCGCCGGCGCGGCCGCGATCCCCGTGCTCTCGATCGTCGCCGTCACGACGCTGCTGCCGCCGGAGCGGCGCGGTGTCGGGATCGGCGTCGTCTCCGCCGGCGCGGGCGTCGGCACCGCCGCCGGACCGGCGCTGGGCGGCGGCATCGGAGAGACGCTCGGCTGGCCCGCGCTGTTCTGGATCATGCTCGCGGTCTCGCTGCTGCTCCTCCTGCCGGCCCTGCGGGTACTCCCGGACGACACCCCGCGCAGCTCGGGCCGGCTCGACCTCCCCGGCGGCGTCCTCCTCGGCCTCGGGGCCGGTCTCGTCCTGTTCGGCATGACCCGGGCCCAGGTCTCCGGCTTCACCGACCCGCTGTCCTGGGGCGGCCTCGCGGTCGCGGTCGCGGCGCTCGTGCTCTTCGGGGTGCGCACCGCCCGGGTCGACCAGCCGTTCGTGCCGCCGGGCCTGTTCACCCACCGCGGGTACCGGACCGGCGTCCTCGTCGCGTTCCTGGCGATGGTCGTCAACCTCGGCGGCCTGGTGTTCGTCCCGCTGCTGCTCGTGGAGGTCGACGAACTCACCCCGGGCGAGGGCGCCTTGGTGATGATCCCGGCCGGCCTCGTGACCGCGCTGCTCTCCCCGTGGATCGGACGCCTCGCCGGCCGCGTCGACGCCCGGGTCCTGGTGCTCTCCGGGCTCGGCCTCATCGGGCTGTTCTCGCTGTTCCTCTCGTCCTTCACCGGCGGCTCCTCGGTGGTCCTCGCCGGTGTCGGGATCCTCGGGCTGAGCATCGGCTTCATGCTCGTGATGACCACCGTCATCGGCGCCGCGGCGGGCGAACTGCCGCCCGAGCAGGTGGGTGCCGGGATCGGGATCCTCCAGGGGGCCCAGTTCCTCGGGGCCGGAACCGGCCCCGCCGTGTTCGGCGTGCTGGTGTCCGCCCGGCGGCAGGCCGGCGGCGACGCCCTCAACCCCCTCCACTCCGGCCACGACGGCGCGGCCTACTCCGACGTCTTCCTCGCCATGGCCGTGGTCGTCGTCCTCACGCTCGCCGTCGCGTCGCGGATGCCCCGGACGCCACGGCCGCGCCCCGCGGAGGGTTCCGCCGAGGGCGCCGGGGCCGCGGCCGGGTGACCCTCCGCCGACGGCCCGGCGCGGGAGCGTCCGGAGCAGCGGGCGCGGGCGTTCCGGTCCGCGCCCGGCGGAGCTCCCGGGTTCCTGACTACGCGCGTCCAGCGGAAGCGTCCGGCGCGGACCCGGGCGACGGGTCGGGGCCGACCCGGGCCCGGCGGGCCAGGAGGTCGGCGAAGGCCACGGTGAGCGGGTCGGGGCGGGTGCGGGTGTAGGCGGTGAGGGTGCGCAGGACCGGGGGTTCCGGGCGCAGCAGGGCACCCTCGAAACGGGCGGGGACGATGTCGGCGGGCACCAGGGCGGGCCCGAGTCCGGCCGCGGCCAACAGCGGTGCGGCCGAGGTCTGTTCGGCGCGGACCGCCGCCCGGGGGCGGAATCCCGCCCGGGCGCAGACCTGGTCCAGGAGGTCGGCGAGGCCGTTGTCGGGGGCGTAGTGCACCCAGTCGCGGTCGGCGAGTTCGGTGAGGGCGACGGTGCCGCCGGGGCGCCCGGCCAACGGGTCCTCGGCGGGCAGCACGATGGTGAACTCCTCGACGCCGAGTTCCCTGATCGGGCCCTCCCAGCCGGCCGGCTCGGGGCCGATGGCGAGGTCGGCGCGGCCCGCTGCCATGGCGTCCCGGAGCCGGTCGGCGTGCGGGTACTCGCGCAGCCGGATCCGTACGCCGGGGTGGTGGCGGTGCCAGTCCCGCAGCACCGGCGGCAGGATGCCGAGGCTGACCGAGTAGACGACGGCGACCTCCAGTTCGCCCTCCTCCAGGCCTGCCGTGCGGCGGGCCGCGGCGTGCAGGCGCTCGGCCTCGGCGAGTGCGGCGCGGGCGTGCGGCAGGACGGACCGGCCCATCGGGGTGAGCCGCACCGAGCGGGGGAGGCGTTCCAGCAGCGGGCCGCCGAGGGCGCCCTCCAGGGCGCGGATCTGGTGGGAGAGGGCGGGCTGGGTGACGTGCAGCTGTTCGGCGGCCCGGGTGAACGATCCGGTGTCGACCACGGTGGTCAGGTACTCGAGCTGCCTGAGCGTCGGCGTTGCCATGAACAGATGTTATCGGAGCCCTAGAAAACATGCCTTGGACTCATCATCGCTGGTCGGGGGAGAGTCGTCCTGCGGCCGCCGGCGGGAAGCAGCGGGCGGCCGAACCTGACGATCAGAAGGAGTGACTCCATGTCCGACACCACCTCCCTGCGGGGGCAGCGGCTCGTCGTCGTCGGTGCGGGTTCGCGCACCGGACAGGCCCTCGCGAAGGCCGCCTCGGCGGCCGGCGCCTCCCTGGTGCTGGCCGGCCCGGACCCGCGCAAGCTGGAGTGGACGGCCGGCGAGCTGTCCGGGCCGTCCGAGACGATCGCCCTCGACATCACGGACGAGGAGTCGATCGCCGCCTTCGCCGCCCGGGCCGGGCGCTTCGACCACCTGGTCTCGACCGCCGCGATACCGGCCAACGGCCCGCTGCGGGAGCTCGAAGCGGCCGACGTCCAGCGGGCGTTCGCGGCGAAGGTGATCGGCCCCCTGCTGCTGGCCAAGCACCTGGCCGGGCAGGTCTCCGAGAGCGGCTCCTTCACCTTCTTCTCCGGCGTGGCCGCGTGGCGCCCGGCGCCCGCGCGCACGGTGATGGCCACCACCAACGGCGCGCTGGCCTTCCTGGTGCAGGCGCTGGCGGTGGAGATCGCGCCGGTGCGGGTCAACGCCGTCTCGCCGGGCATCGTCGACACCGGCTCCTGGGACGGCCTGGGCGCCGGCAAGGAGGCGTTCCTGCGCGGGGTCGCCGAGCGCAACCCGGCCCGTCGTGTCGGCGCCCCGGAGGACCTGGTCAAGGCGGTCCTCTACGCCATCGACAACCCGTACGTCACCGGCACGGTGCTGCACGTGGACGGCGGCGGACGGCTCGCCTGAACCGCGGCCGCAGCCGCGTCGCTCTCTCCCCGGCACGCCCGACTCCCGGGCGTGCCCACCCCGACCCGAGGAGTTCCTCCATGCGTTCGCGCACCGTGATCCGCACCGCCGCCGTCCTGGCGGCCCTGGCCGCCCTGACGGGCGGCACCGCCTCGGCCGTCCCCGTCCCCGTCCCCGCCCCCGTCCACGGCGGCGGCCGGCACGACTCCGCCCGGGACTGGCCGCAGCGGCTGATCGACCGCACGCCCGGCCTCGTCCAGCCGAAGGCGCTCACCGCGGACCGTTCGGTCGGCGCCCGGCGTGCCGCTCAGGAGGTCCACCTCGCCCAGCAGCTGTACACCTTCTGGAACACCGGCGAGCAGCGCTACCTGGACGCGGCGATCAGCCCGCGGTTCCGGGACGAGACCCTGCCGCCGGGCCGTCCGCAGGGCCCCGCCGGGCCGCTGTTCGCCTCGAAGAACTTCCGCGCCGCCGTTCCGGACCTGACCTGCGAGCTGTCCGACCTGCTGGTCACCGGAGACAAGATCACCGCCCGGCTGGTCTTCCGCGGCCACTTCACCGGCACCTTCGACGGCGTGCGGGGCCGGGGCCAGGACGTCGAGTTCAACGCCATCGACATCCAGCACGTCGGCACCGACCGGATCACCGAGGACTGGCACATCGAGGACAACGCGACCCTGCTGGCCCAACTGGGCGTCCGAGCCTGACGGTTGCGCACCGGGGCGGTGGGCGCCGCAGGTCGGGGATCCGCGCGGCGGGAGCCGGCGGGTCGGGGTTCCGCGCGGCGGATCAGGACGTGGCGCCGGCCATCGTGTCGCCGGTGAGGTCGGCGTCCGCGGTGCCGTCGGCGTCGCTGAGCCCGAGGCGCAGGTGCTCGGTGTGGTAGACGGCCTGGTCGAGGAGTTCGGCGACGTGGTTGTCGTACAGCGCGTAGACCACCGAGCGGCCCTGCCGGGTGCCGGTGACCAGGCCGAGGTTGCGCAGGAGCCGCAGTTGGTGGGAGCAGGCGGACTGTTCCATGCCGACGGCGTGGGCGAGTTCGGTGGCCGCGCAGGGCCCTTCGCGCAGGCGGGCGAGGATCAGCAGGCGGGACGGGGTGGCCAGGGCCTGCAAGGTGGTCGCCACCCGGGCCGCGTTGTCCGCGTCCAGGCGCGTGCGGGGGACGGCGTTGTTCGCGGGAGCGGCTCCATGACCCATGGGGCAATACTACAGATAACACTTGAATGGCTGTTCATGTGTTCCTGTATCGTGGTTCGGGTCGTCACTCCTGCCCACGCCCTGCCCGAAGGGTCCCTCTGCCATGTCCTCCACCCTGATCCAGCGCCCCGCCCCCGAGGCGGCCGCGGGATCCCCCCGTGTCGCCCCCCGTCGGCGGACGCGGATCCTCGCGCTGCCCGAGGCCCGGTGGGCCCTCGCCGCGCTGCTGCTGTTCCTGGTCGCGCTGCCGCTGCAGCTGACCGCCGCCCCGGCCTGGGCGTGGGGGCCGCTGTACGCGCTCGCCTACGCCACCGGCGGCTGGGAGCCGGCCTGGGCGGGCCTTCAGGCGCTGAAGGAGAAGACCCTCGACGTCGACCTGCTGATGATCGTCGCCGCGCTGGGCGCCGCCGCGGTCGGCCAGGTGATGGACGGCGCCCTGCTGATCGTCATCTTCGCCACCTCCGGCGCCCTGGAGGCGATCGCCACCGCCCGCACCGCCGACTCGGTGCGCGGCCTGCTCGACCTCGCCCCCGCGACGGCCACCCGGCTGCTGGACGACGGCACCGAGGAGAGCGTGCCCACCGGGCGACTCGCGGTCGGCGACACCGTCCTGGTGCGTCCCGGCGAGCGGATCGGCGCCGACGGGCGGGTCCTGGACGGGGCGAGCGAGGTCGACCAGGCCACCATCACCGGCGAACCGCTGCCGGTCGCCAAGGGAACGGGCGACGAGGTGTTCGCCGGCACCCTGAACGGCACCGGCGCGCTGCGGATCAAGGTCGAGCGGGACGCCGCCGACTCGGTGATCGCCCGGATCGTGAAGATGGTCGAGGAGGCCTCCGAGACCAAGGCCCCCACCCAGCTGTTCATCGAGAAGGTCGAGCAGCGCTACTCGATCGGCATGGTCCTCGCCACCCTCGCCGTGTTCGCGGTCCCGCTGGCCTTCGGCGCCGCGTTCACCGGCTCGCTGCTGCGGGCGATGACCTTCATGATCGTCGCCTCCCCGTGCGCGGTGGTGCTCGCCACCATGCCGCCGCTGCTGTCCGCGATCGCCAACGCCGGGCGCCACGGCGTGCTGGTGAAGTCCGCCGTGGTGATGGAACGGCTCGGCCAGGTCGACGCCGTCGCCCTGGACAAGACCGGCACCCTGACCGAGGGCACGCCCCGGGTCACCGACATCCGCCCGCTGGACGGCTCCGGCCTCACCGAGGACGAGCTGCTGGCGCTCGCGGCGGCGGCCGAGCACCCCAGCGAACACCCCCTCGCCCGCGCGATCGTCGACGCCGCCCGCACCCGGGGCCTGGCCCTGGCGGCGGCCGAGGACTTCGCCTCCGCCCCCGGCGTCGGGGTGACCGCCACCGTCGGGGGCCGTGCCGTCGCGGTCGGCGCCCCGGCCCGGCTGCTGACCGACGCCACGGACACCGACGCCACGGACACCGCCGCCGCCCTCGTCGCCGAGCTGGAGGAGGGCGGCCGCACCGCCGTCCTGGTGGAAGCCGACGGCGCCCCGGTCGGCGTCCTCGGCATCGCCGACCGGCTGCGCCCGGACGCCGCCGCCACCGTCACCGCGCTCACCTCCCTGACCGGCACGGTGCCGATGCTGGTCACCGGCGACAACCCCCGCGCCGCCGCCGCGCTGGCCGCCGGGGTCGGCATCACCGACGTCCGCGCCGGGCTGCTGCCCCAGGACAAGGTCGCCGCCGTCAGGGAGCAGGAGGCGGCGGGCCGCAAGGTGCTGGTCATCGGCGACGGCGTCAACGACGCCCCCGCCCTGGCCGCCGCCCACACCGGCGTCGCGATGGGCCGGGCCGGCTCCGACCTCGCGCTGGAGACGGCCGACGCGGTCATCGTCCGCGACGAACTCGCCACCGTCCCCGCCGTCGTCGCGCTCTCCCGCCGCGCCCGCGGCTTCGTGGTGCAGAACCTGGTCATCGCCGCGGTGTTCATCAGCGGCCTGGTGGTCTGGGACCTGGTCGCCACCCTGCCCCTGCCGCTCGGCGTCCTCGGCCACGAGGGCTCCACCGTCATCGTCGGCCTCAACGGCCTGCGGCTGCTGCGCGAGTCCGCCTGGACCCGGGCCCGCGCCGGGGGCCGCCGCTGAGCCCGTGCGCCCGCGGACCCGGGCGACGCCCCCGGAGAAGGGAGCCTCGGCCGGTCCGCGGCGCCTCCGAGCCCCGTGCCGGTGGCGGGTGGGGTGGTGTCAGCCGGTGTAGGTGAACTCGCCGGCGGGCCCGGAGGGGGAGAGGTAGCCGTTCACCAGCACCCGGACGTCCACGACCTTGCTGTGGGGCGCGCCCGACGGCGGCGCGGTCGCGGTGACCTGGGTCGGCGAGTCGAGCGTGACGGAACCCGACTCCTTCTTCCCGAAGTACACGGTGGGGTCGGCGGCGAAGCCGGTGCCGGTGATGGTGACCGTCGTCCCGGCCTTCCCGTTGTCGGGGCTGATGCCGGTGACGAGGACGGGCTGCGGCCCGCCGTAGGCGAACTGCCCGGCCGGGACGGCGGGGGAGGTGTCCAGGGTGTTGGTGATCCGGACGTCGACCACGCCGACCCCGGCGGGTGCGGTCGCCCTGATCCGCTTGTCGCTCTCGAGGTGGAAGGCCGTGCACGGGACGGGCCCGAAGTCGACCGCGCAGTTCGCGTCGAAGCCGCTTCCGGTGATGGTGACCGTGGTGCCCTCCTTTCCGGTGGCCGGATCGAGGGCCGTCACCACCGGGCCGGCGGGCAGGAGGTGCGCCCGCAACAGCTTCAGGTAGGTCGAGTTGGCGTGCTGGTGGGCGACCTGGCCCAGGAAGTCCCCGGTCGAGTGCTTGACCAGGTCGTGGTCGTAGTGCTCGTAGTGGGCGTTCAGGCCCTCGGTGCGCCTGTTCGGCTGGACGTAGACGTTGGGTCCGGTGAGGGCCTCGATCTCCGGGACGAGGATCTCCTTGACGGCGGCGGTGGCGACGGGCCCGTGATCGGCGGGGTACCACTGCTTGACGGCGGAGAGGTCGGCCCACGCCCGCGGCACCATGTCGTAGTCGTTGGCGTAGTGCGCGTTCACGGTCCACTTCACCGAGTCGAAGTGGTCGGCGAAGTCCTTCAGGCCGGCGGTGGGCGCGGCGAAGGTGACGACTCCGACCTGTGGCGTGACCCCTTCCCAGGGCCGGGTGCGCAGGTGCAGCGCGAGCACGGTCGCGATGCAGCCGCCCAGGCTGTGACCGATGACGTAGAGGGCCGGCTGCGACGACGCGCCCGTGAACAGGCCGGCGAGCGCCTGTTCCAGGCCGGTGCCTGTCGGCGGAGGAGCGTCGATCATGCTGACGATCTCGGTGAACGCGGTCATCGCCCCCTTCGAGACGGAGAGCGGCTTCGACGACCCGCCGGTGGTGAACGGGACCACGGTGCCGACGTCGAGGTCCTCGAGGACGTCGGTCACGTTGGCGTTCGTGCCGCGGACGACCACGGCGATCACGTTCGGATCGAAGCTGTTCTTCGCGATGTACGCCATGTTCGCGTTGTAGGGGCTCAGCCCGAGCCAGGCCAGCTCCCAATTTCCCCGGGTCGACAGGGAGGGATCGGCCAACTGCCGGGCGATGCCGGCGGCGATGCGGAGCCGCTGCTCCGGCAGGGTCTCCCCCGAGGGCCGAGAGGTCGCCCCCGTCGCCGCGATCGCGGCCAGGGTCATGGTCAGCGCGGCCATCGAATCGACCGGTTCTGCCGTCATGATCACTCCTCAAGCACTCGTTCGACCGCAGAACGGCCGGTCGGATCGTGCTCAAAGTAGTGGCGGTCCCGGACCGCTGAAGGAGCCTCGGCCCGGTGGGACGCCGGGTTCAGCCCTTCGGCCCAGGCCCCTGTGCCCGCGTCGGCAGCACCCGCGCCGGATCCGCCGGAGGCCATGGGCGGACGGCGAGCCGTCCACCCATGGCCGATGGCGTCACCGCGGGGTGTCGCCGAGGGCCGGTCGCCGACGACCGGTGGTGGAGATGTCGACTACTGAGCGGCGCCCTTGATCGTGGGCTGGGTCTTCTGGTTGTAGATCTCCTTGCCGTCCGCGTTGTAGGCGTGGACGTAGGGAGCCGGGGGGAAGGCGTCCGGGTCGTCGCTGGTGGAGATGGCGGCGGTGTAGGCGAACGCGCCGTCCGCCATGACGGCCAGGTACTCCGTCGCCTCGTCGCCGTAGCTGATGGTGACCTTGGCGACGTCGGACGTGTAGTGCCCGGCGCCCACCGAGAGGAACTTCCCGGCGCCGGCCGGCGAGCTGAAGCTGTCGAAGAACGAGACCCGGTGGCCGGTGCCCCACAGGCGGTCGTTGATGAACGTCGCGGGGCTGGACATGCTGGTGCCCGTGGCGCCCTTCGACTCGCACTGCACGTACTTCTTGGCGGAGTTGACGGCGAGGACCACGCCGTCGGTGTCCGAGGAGGCGATGGGAGCGCGGACCGCGATCACCGGGTGGAACTGCGGGGCCTCGGCGCCCAGGCAGGAGGCGAGGATCTGCGCGGTGGTCGCGGGGTCGATCGGGGTCGTCGCGGTGCTGGTGACGGTGAAAGCGCCCGGGGTGAGGGTCTTCGGGGCGGCGGCCGCGCCGGTGCCGGGCGCCACCGGGGCGGCAGCCGGGGCGGCGGGCGCCTCGGCGGGCTTGACCTGGACCGAGGGGGTGGCCGTGGGGGTGCCGGTCGCGGCGGTGGCCATTCCCCCGGCGGTCGCGATGGCCGCGGCGGTGGCGGTGATGACCATGATCGGGCGGATGCGCATCAATCCGTGTCCTTTCCTGCGGGCGTCCGGTTGACGCCGGCACCCCGTGTACGCCTCCCGGCGCCCGGCGGGTCGCGCCCCGCACACGTGATCCATGTCATAGGCCGTCGGTGCGACCCCGGGACGGCGCTCGTGCGTACAGGCCGGGAGGCTACGCCCAGGACGCGCGGCTCCACCGTCGCGGCCGAGGAGTACTCCCTCACGCATCACCTGTGCCGCGAGCCGACGGACAGTCCCGGAAGAGAGGCCCTTGATGACGCCCCAGGAGTTCGACGCGTTCTACGCGGCGTCCTTCTCCCGCCTGACCGGGCAGCTCTACGCGCTGACCGGCGACTGGTCCGAAGCACAGGACGTGGTCCAGGAGGCCTTCATCCGCGCATGGGACCGAAGGCGCACCTTCGACCCGGACGAGGCCCCGGAGGCGTGGATCCGGACCACGGCCCGGCGGCTGGCACACTCCCGGTGGCGGCGTCTCGCCCGGGGCCTGCACCTGGCCGGACGCCACCACCGCCAGGAACCCCCCACCGTCGAGCCGCCCACCGAGGAGCACCTGATGCTCGTCACCGCGCTCCGCGACCTGCCCGAGGCGCAGCGAGGCGCCCTGGTGCTGCACCACATGTGCGACCTCTCCGTCGAGCAGGTCGCGGCCGAGACCGGCGCCAGCGTCAGCGCCGTCAAGAGCCGCCTCGCCCGCGGCCGGACCGCGCTCGCGGCCAGACTCGCCGACCAGACCCCGACCAGCGAGGAAGGAAAGCTCCGTGTCTGACCCCACGCACGACACCCTTGCCGACCGGCTACGGCTGCTCGGCACACAGATGCCCGCACCGACCCTGCCCGCCGCGGAGATCCGCCGACGCGCCGACCGGCGCCGCCACCGCCGGCGCGCCCTGGTCACGACCGCGGCCTGCACCGCGGCGGCCCTGTGCCTGGCCCTCCCGTCCGTGCTGCACTCACCAGGGCCAAGACACCAGCCGGCGCCGCAGAACGCGCCCGGGCCACACCAGGGAGCGGCCACCACGGACACCTCCTCCGCGTCGGCTTCCCCCCGCCCCCCGGCCGCCTTCACCGTCACCAGCACCACGACGACCCCGATCGACGCCGCGACCGCCACCCAAATCCTCGCCTCCTGCCTGGGCGCCGAGGCGTCGAAGTACCACCCGGTGATCGCGGTCCGCGCCCCCGTCGCCTCCTCGGACACCGACGGCGTCGTCCTCGCCGTCAACTCCGCCGACCAGTACGTGCAGTGCGAGTCGAAGGGCCACAAGGGCACCAGCATCTCCAGCCCCGCGACGTTCATCAACGACCGCCTGTGGGGCACCGGCCACCGGGTCGAGTTCTTCGACAGCTTCAGTGCGCCGGCCGGCGCCGGGCAGTTCCTCCTTCTGGGCGCCGGGCACCACACGCCGGACGTCGCCAAGATCACCATCAGCTACGGCGACGACCCGACGGAGTACCCGGCCGTCATGGCGGACGGCGCGTTCGTCCACACCGCCGCCGTCTCCATCGGCCACAACGGGAGCTCCTTCCCGCCGACCGCCTACGTCCACGCCTACGACGCGGACGGCAAGGAGATCTACAACCAGAGGACGCAGCCCACGGGGGGTAACCGCTGACGGAACGCGCCGTGCGGAGGCGAGGCTCGGCGGACGGAAGTCCCGTCACCCGGACGAGTGGTGCGTGGGCATCCTGCGCGGGATTCGCCCGCGCGGTTGGGACAGTGGAGGCGTCGGTCGGCGAAGGCCCTTCGGGGCCGGCCGTGGCATCGGCTGCCGACGAAACGCACGCCGCCGCTCGTTCGCGCGGCGTGCCCACCGGATCGAGGAGTAGTCCGAGCATGTCCAAAGTCACGACGTCGGGAACCTGGACCGCTGTCACCCCGACCCCGCCCAACGTCTCCGGCCTCCACACCGGCCACGTCAGCTGGGGCACCCCCGCCGGCGGGGGCGGGGGAGGCAAGAGCGGCTACGCGTTCTCCGGCGGCACGATCGAGGTGAACGCCGACGGCAAGGAGGTGACACTGGGCACCTTCACCCACCAGAACTTCCCCATCCACGGTGGCGGCGTCGACCGGTTCGACGTCGACCTCGTGGTGCGCATCCGGTTCGAAGAGGACGACAGGGACCGCGAGTTCAGCTTCAGGTTCCACCACTTCGAGACGCCCAACGACGGCCCCACGCCCGACGACGAGGTCGATCTGCCCACGCGGGTGTCCCCGGAGAGCGTGACCATCGACGGCGAGGAGTACGCCGCCGTGATCACCGGCTTCAAGCGGAACGGCGAGATCGTCAACAAGTTCTTCAGCCCCGAGAACGGTTCCAACAGCGCCGACATCGTCGCCGTGCTCTCCCGGGTGGGCGCCCCCGAGGTGGTGATCACCGACGTCTGCCAGAAGGGCAAGGTCAAGTACACCCAGGCCGACGAGTACGTCGAGATCCTCAACCAGGGCACGGCGCACGCGGACATCTCCGGCTGGAAGCTCCACGCCGACGACCCCGGCCAGAACTTCACGTTCCCGCCCGGCACCACCCTCAAGGCCGGTCAGCGGATCCGCGTCTACACCAACGAGGTCCACCCCGAGTGGGGCGGCTACTCCTTCGGCAGCGGCCGCGCCATCTGGGCCGACAAGGGTGACACCGCGCACCTCTTCGACGCCGAGGGCGAAGGCGTCTACTACTACAGCTACGGCACCGAAGCGGACTGAACCGCCGCGCCCGGCGGGGCGGCCGGCCGGCCGGGGTGCCGGACGGGCCCGCACCGAGCCCGCCACCGCCGCCCTGCGCGACGCCGACCTGCTGTGCCGCTGCCTGACCGGGGCCGCCGAACGCCGCCAGGACCTCATCGGCGCGATCGGCGGCTGCGAGCGGCAGATGTTCGAGTACGGCGGCGAGGCCGTGCGCCGCAGCCTCGCCGCGCTGTCCGCCTTCGTCCCCGGCCCGGAACGACCCGAGCCGGCCTCGGCTTGCTGGGTTCGCGGACACGCCTCCGGGGGCGTGTCCGCGGGGCCGCGGCCGCGTGCGGTGTCGTTCCGGGCGGCTACTGCTTGTCGCAGGTCAGGTCGGCCTCCGGCAGCCGCCCGCCGGCCAGGTAGGCGTTGACCGCGCCGTCCACGCACGCGTTGCCGTACGTCCCGTACAGACCGTGCTGGTCGGAGCCCCGGAGGGTCAGCAGACGCGAGGAGGGCAGCAGCCCGCGCAGCGTCACGGCGTCCCGGTAGGTGGTGCGTGGGTCCCCGGTGGCGGACAGGATCAGCGCCGGCGCGTCGCGGCGCACCTCGGTGGGCGCCTCGCGCGGGCCGTCCAGGAAAGCGCACGGCGAGATGTTGTCCAGCAGCGGGCCGGACAGCGGGTACCGCACGCGGTCGCGCTGGATCCGGCGCCAGTAGTCCTCGGGATCGCGCGGCGCCGTACCGTCCGCGCACACGATGGCCTGCATGACGCTGCCCGCCGGTGAACTCTCCGGCCCGAACAGGAACCGCAGCAGGCCGGCGACCTGCGGTGACGGGGTCACCGGCCGGCCCGCCGCGGCCTCGGCGAGCAACGCCACCAGCTCGGCCAGGCCCGCCCGGTCCGCGTCGGAGTCGGCCGCGAGGTTCATGAACACCGGCACCGGCACCCGGGAGTCGTCGAGTTCGAAGGCATCCGCGCCGGTGCCGACGACGAGCGGGCGCGCAGCGGCCGCCCCGATCGTCCGCAGCACCCCGGCGACCACCTCCTCGCGGGTGCGGCCCAAGCCGTAGGTGCCGTCGCGCTGCGCCGCCCAGTCCGCCCAGTCCTCGAACGCCCGCTCGTTCGCCGACGCCATGTGGGGGAGCAGCGCCGGCCCGGCGTGCGCCGGGGCCAGCGCGCCGTCCAGGACCATCCGGTCGACGCGGCCGGGGAACATCTGCGTGTACACCGTGCCGAGGTACGTGCCGTACGAGAGGCCGAGGAAGGAGAACCGCCGCTCGCCGAGCGCGCCCCGCACCACGTCCATGTCCCGGGCGGCGTCGCGGGTGCCCGCGTACGGCAGCAGGTCCCCGACCGCCGAACGACACCGGGCCGCGAGATCCCGCTGGGTGACGACCTGGCGCTCGAACGAGGCCCGGCTCGTCCCGGAGGAGGCGATGCTGCCGTAACCGACCGGCCAGCCGCAGTCGATGGGCGAACTGCGCCCGACGAAACGCTGGTCCAGCCCGACGATGTCGAAGCGGGCGGCGGTGTCCTTCAACGCGGCGTGCACCCGCGGCGGCGAACCCAGCGTCGGACTGCCGGGGCCGCCGTCGTTCAGCAGCAGCGTGCCGATCCGGTGCCGGGTGTCGGTGGCCCTGATCCGGGACAGCGCCAGTGTGAGGGTGCGCCCGCCGGGGTTCCCGTAGTCGAGCGGCACGGTGACCTCCGCGCACCGGGCACCGGCCTGCTCCAGCGCGGCACCGTCCTGGTCCTCCGGGCCCTGGACGCAACTGTGCCAGTCGAGGCGCTGCTGGTAGAAGCGATCGAGCCCCGGGGCGGCGGCCTGTGCCCGTGCCGGCGTGGTGGCGGCGGCCGCGGTCAGGCCGGCCGTGAGAGCGAGGGCGGCCGCGACGGCGCGGCGGCGGAGAGCGGTCATGACGTCTCCTCGGCGATGAGGGGCCCGGGTGGGGCCCTGGACAAGGCAGGGTCGTGCCGGCGGAACGGGGAAATCGGCGGCCCGGACCGCCCGGCGAGCTTGCGCGCCAGGCTATGTGACGGCATATCAGATGGGTGCCCGCCCCGCCCCGTTCTCTGCGAGACGGAACGGGCCGCGCGGGCCACGGGTTCCCGCCCTCGCCAGGCCGAGCCGGGGCCCTGCCGCACCGGAACCGTCGTGACGTACCGGCGGCGGGCCGGCCTCGGCTCTCCGGATCCGCGAACGGGCCGGGTGACCACCCGTCAGGCGGGCCGTAGGGTGCCGGTATGCCACTTGTCGACGTGACCTACGCGTCCAGCGTGCCCGAGTCCTGTCTGCGCGAACTGGGCGCGGTGCTGCCCCATCTGGTGTCCCTGGCCGTCGAGTGCTCCGAGGAGCCGTACGACGGCGATCTGCGGCCGGGGGACGTCGAGGTCCGCTTCCGGCCGCTGGGCCCGCTGGACCGCAGCGGCCTGCCGGTGGTGATCGAGATCAGGTCGAAGTGGTTCGCCGCCAGGGCGGCCAACCGGCAGGAGCGCGTGGACGCGCTGCACGCGGACATCCGCGCCGCGACCGGGCTCGTCGACTTCGGCGTCTACCTGTCCCTGCCGGTTGCCGCCTGGTCCCAGGGGGACTGAGCGGGCCCGGTCGCCGACCGCCGTCGCTCACCCGGCCGCGGCGCACGCCCGTGCTTCCTCCAGGTACCGCGCCACCGGGCCGAGGGTCAGCATTCCGCTCGCGGCGCCGGCGTGTTCCGCAGGGGCGTCGCGCAGGGCGGCCTCGGCGCGCGCGGCGGCCGTGGGCTCGCCCAGCCGCGCGGCGGCGCGGGCGGTCAGGCACCAGAGGGCCTCCTGCAGGTGGTCGCGCGGGGGTTCGGGCACCGCGGCGAGCGCGGCGCGGGCCTGGTCGACCCGGTTCTGGGCGAGCAGCACCAGGGGGTGCGCCCACGGCCGGTACGGGCCCCAGTCCAGGCGAGGGTCGGTGGGCGCGGGCCGGTCGTTCAGCAGGCGCAGCCCCAGGAGTGCGAGCGCGAGCAGGCCGCGGTGCAGCCCCGGCATGCCGGCCGTCCGCAGGGCGTCGTCGGCGGCGCGGTACTGCTGCGCGGCCGCGGCGGCGCCCGGTCCGCCGGGTTCGGTGCTGCGGGTGGCCGTGGTCCGGGCCCGCAGCCACGCGGTGAGGACGGGGACGAGGGGCGCCTCGGTGGTGGCGGCGAGCCGTTCGGCGGCTTCGGCGTGCGCGGCCGCGGTGTCGAGGTCGCCGAGGGCGGAGGCGCTCTGCAGGCGGACGAGTCGTCCGAGGACGGCGAAGGTCGGCAGCTCGTGGCGGGTGGCGAGGTCGAGGATCTCGGTGCCGATGCGGTCCCGTGCGGGGGCGAGCCCGCAGCGGGTGAAGGTCTGCAGGAACACCCCGTTGAGGGCGAACGCCAGCACGGCGGGATCGGCCAGGTCCCGCGCCAGTGCCTCGGCCTGCCGGGCCGCCCGCAGCGCGCGCTCCCGCTCGGCCCCGGAGAGGTCGGCGCCGCGGCTTTCGACGGCGATCGTGGCCAGGAGGCGGGCGCGTAGGTCGGCGGGGCCGTCGGGGCCCAGTGCGGTGAGGGTGTGCTCGGCGGCCGCGACGACGGCGCGGGACTGTCCGGGGTCGTCGGCCCGGCTCCAGAGGGCGGGTACGTCGTAGGCGCCGATGATCCTGGCGGTCAACCGGAGGTCTCCCGTGCGCTGTGCGGCCCGGATCGCGGCGAGGCGGTCGCGTCGCGAGCGGACGAGGGCCTCGCCGCCCGCCAGTGCGAGGGTGCGGGCCAGGTCCACGGTGGTGCGCGGGCCGAGCGGTACGCCGGGGCCGTGCCATACGGTGCCGGCGCATTCCGGGGGAGCCGACTCGCGGAGGAAGTCCTCTTCCAGGCGCCGGAGTTCGGGGCCGGGGTCCAGTCCGAGCCGGTCCACGAGCATCGCGCGGGCGCGGCGCAGGGCGGCCAGCGCGTCGGCCCGGCGGCCCGCTTGGTGCAGTGCGCGGGCGAGAAGTCCCCAGGCCGGCTCGCGCCAGGGGTGTTCGGCGACGTGGGCGCCCAGTTCGGCGACGAGGCCGGCTCCTTCGCCGGAGTCGAGGGCGGCGCGGGCGCGCAGTTCGACCGCTTCCAGCCGCCATTCCTCCAGGCGGGTCCGTTCGCGCCGCGCCCACGCGGCGTCGGTCACGTCGGCGTAGGCGGGCCCGCGCCAGGCGGCGAGTGCCGCGTCGAGGCCGGGCACGGCGTGGGGGTCGCGCCGGGCACGGACCAGGGCGTCCTGGAACCGGTGGACGTCCACGTCCTCGCGCGGCAGGCGCAGCGCGTAGCCGGGGCCTTCGGTGACGAGCACGCGCGGTGGGGTGCGGGGCGGCCGGTCGGGTTCGAGGGCGCGGCGCAGCGCGGCGACGAACGTGCGCAGGGCGCCGACGGCGCGGGCCGGGGGGTCGGTCCACAGGTCGTCGACCAGGGTGTCGGTGGTGACCATCCGTCCCTCGGCGGCGACGAGCCGGGCGAGCACCTCCCGGTGGCGGGGCCCGCCCAGGTCGACGGGGCTCCCGTCGTCGCGGAGGGCCCGCACGGTACCCAGCACGTCTATTCGCATGCCCCCATCCTCCGTGCCGGAGCGGGCCGCGCCCAACCGTACTGATCCGTTGCTGATTGACGTCGTCCAGGCTGGCCCGGTCACCCCCGGCCGGTCCGCGCCGGCCCGGTCACCCCCCGACCGGTCCGCGCCGGCCCGGTCACCTTCCGACCGGTCCGCGCCGGCCCGGTCACTTCCCGACCCGAGAGGACGGTCTTCCCATGACGCCCACTGTTCCCGGCTTCGACCTCGTGCGCCTGCCCGGTGCGAACGGCGTGGAGCTGGCCGCCGCCGTCGGCGGCAGCGGCAGCCCGGTCGTGCTGCTGCACGGCTTCCCCCAGACCCACCTGATGTGGCGGCACGTCGCCGAGCGGCTCGCCGGCGAGCACACGGTGATCTGTCCGGACCTTCGGGGCTACGGTGCCAGCGACAAGCCGGCGGGCACCGACCCGGAGTCGTACGCCAAGCGCACCATGGCCGCCGACGTCGTGGCCCTGTCGGCGGCGCTCGGGCACGAGCGCTTCGCCCTGGTCGGCCACGACCGGGGCGCGCTGGTCGCGTTCCGGGCGGGGCTGGACCACCCGGAGACCGTCACGCACCTGGGGATACTCGACGTCGTGCCGACGCTCGACATGTGGGACGTCCTGCGGGGCGTGCCGGCGGCGGTCGGCTACCACCTCTTCCTGATGGCGCAGCCGCCGGGCCTGCCCGAGACGATGATCGCCAACAGCGCGGACGCCTTCTTCGGTTCGTTCCTCGACGCCTGGGCCGGGGATCCGGCCGCCCTGCCGGCGGAGGTGCGGGCCGAGTACCTGCGGGCGAGCGCGGCGGCGGTGCCGTCGATCGTCGCGGACTACCGGGCGTCGGCCGGCATCGACGTCGTGCACGACCAGGCGGACCTGGACGCCGGGTCGCAGCTGGCCATGCCGGTGACGGTGGTCCAGCAGGACTGGGGAGCGCGGCTGGGCTACGACGCCGCCGCGGTGTGGCGGGCGTGGGCGCCGGACCTCGACCACCGGCTGACCCGGGCGGGGCACTTCATGGCGGAGGAGGCTCCCGAGGAGATCACGGAGGCGGTCCGGAGCCTGCTGGCGCGCTGAGCGAGCACCTGGAAGTGGGGAAGTGTCCCCGGTTTGGTAGGGTCGGATCCACCAACCGGGGAGCACTCCCCGTTTTCCAGGAGGTATCCATGCCGGCTCCGACGCTCCAGGAACTCTCCCCCTCGGGAATCGACGTCACCGTCGACCCCTACCCCGCCTACGCGGCACTGCGCGAGAAGGGGCCGGTCCACCGGATCCTCCTGCCGGGATCCGGCGAAGCCTGGCTCGTCGTCGCCCGCGACGAGGTCCGCGCCGCCCTCACCGATCCCCGGCTGAGCAACGACATCCGCCACTCCGCCACATGGACCGACGACGGCGGCCACGCCCTCGGGGTCAACATGCTCCAGAGCGACCCGCCCCAGCACACCCGGCTGCGCACACTCGTCGCCGCCGAATTCACGGCCGGCCGGATCCGGGCGCTGCGCCCCCGCGTCCAGGAGATCGCCGACACCCTGGTCGACGCCCTGCCCGCCGCGGGTACCGCGGACCTCGTCGCCTCCTACGCGCTGCCCCTGCCGATGACCGTCATCTGCGAACTGCTCGGCGTGCCGGAGGCGGACCGCGCCGGATTCCGGGCCTGGTCCACCGAACTGGTCACGCCGAGCTCGCCGGAGGCCGTCGGCGAGGCGTCCGTCGCCATGACCGCGCGCCTCACGACCCTCATCGAGGAACGCCGGGCCGACCCGCGTGAGGACCTGCTTAGCGCGCTCGTCGCCCCGGCCGCCGACGGGCTCTCCGCCGAGGAACTGCTCGGGATGGCCTTCCTGCTCCTCGTCGCGGGGCACGAGACCACCGTCAACCTCATCTCGGGGACGGTGCTGTCCCTGCTCACCCACCCCGAGCAGCTCGCCGCCCTGCGCTCCGACCCGGGCCTCGTCGACAGCGCGATCGAGGAGACCCTGCGCCACGACGGCCCGGTGGGGGCCGCGGCCTTCCGCTTCGCCAAGGAGCCGGTCCGGATCGGCGACACCACCGTCCCGGCCGGCGACAGCGTCCTCGTCTCCCTGGCCGCGGCCTCCCGGGACCCGCTCCACTTCCCCGACCCGGACCGGTTCGACATCCGCCGCAAGCCCGCCGGCCACCTCGCCTTCGGCCACGGCATCCACCACTGCCTCGGTGCCCCCCTCGCCCGGGTCGAAGCCGCCGTCGCCCTGCGGACCCTGATCGAGCGCCGCCCCCGCCTCGCCCTCGACACCGACCCGGCCGACCTCGTCCGGCGGCCGAGCACCCTGCTGAGGGGGCTGGCGAGCCTGCCGGTGCGGTTCCACGACGCGACGCCGCGTCCCGCCGTGCTCCCGTAGGCGTACGGGCCACGGGCGGTGGCCGCGGCCCGGTGCCTGCCCGTGGGTCAGACCGCGAAGCGCGCCGCGACGTCGTGCAGCGCCGCGCCGAGCAGGTCGACGTCCTCGGCACGGGTGTAGAGCGCCGGGGTCACGCGGACGCAGTCACCGGCGGCCGGCCCGCCGCGCCGGACGGTGAAGACGCGGTACCGGTCGAGGAGGTGGCGGACGATGGCGGTGTTGTCGGCCTCGCTGGTGCGACCGCGCACCCGGAACGCGGTCAGGGCGCCGTAGGCGCCTTCCTCGTCCGGGGTGAGGATCTCGATGCCACCGGTACGGCGCGCGGCTGCCACCCAGCGGTCCCGCAGGTGGCGCAGTCGGGCCTGCTTCACCGCGGCCCCGCCCACGGCCCGGTGGAAGTCGACGGCGGCGGGGACGGTCAGCATCGGTGCGACGTCCGTCGTCCCGGAGTGGACGCGGGAGCGGATGTCGTCGGCGGGATGGGTCTCGTCGGCGAAAGTCCGGTCGATGTCGGCGAGTCGGCCCCGCCGGATGTAGAGGAAGCCGGTGCCGAGCGGGGCGTTGAGCCACTTGTGGAGGGAGAAGGCGGCGAAGTCCGCGCCGAGGTCGGGGATCCCGAAGTCGAGCTGGCCCCAGGAGTGGGCGGCGTCCACGACGGTGTCGACGCCCCGCCGGCGCGCCATCGCCACGATCGGGGCGACCGGAAGGACCAGGCCGGTGCGGTTGTTCAGGTGGCTGAGCAGGAGCAGCCGTACGCCCGGGTCGGCGTCCAGCGCGCGGGCGTACGTGTCCAGGACAGCGTCCCGGGTGGCGGGTTCGGGCATGGTGATCCGTACGACGCGCACTCCGCGGCGCTCGCGGAGCCAGTTCATCGCCCACTGCGCGCTGTGGTAGTCGAGGTCGCTGTACATCACGGCGTCCCCGGCGCGCAGGCGGTTGTAGCCGCCGATGAGGTTCTGGAGCGCTTCGGTGCCGCACCGGGTGAGCGCGATCTCCTCCTTCGCGACGCCCGCCAGATCGGCGATCCGGGCGCGGACCTGCTCGACCTCCTCCTTGTAGGAGCCGCGCAGCAGGCGGGAGTTGAGCCGGTTGAGACGCTCGGTGTTGTGCTGGTGGGCGATGCGGACCGGCTCGGGCATGATCCCGTAGTAGCCGTTCTCCAGGTTGACGAAGTCGCCGCTGACCGCGTAGCAGCGGGCGACCCGGCGCCAGAACACCTCGTCCTGCGCGACTTCCCCGGGCGGGCGGTCGCCGGCCCGGGGCGGCTCCGGAGGGGGTTCCCGCGGGGGGCGCCCCGCTTCCGCCCGGGGGACGGCGAGGCCGCCGAGTCCGGCGACGAGGCGACGGCGAGTGGGCCCGGTCGACTGGGCCCGGTCCGGGCCCGGGGTGTGGTGATCACGCACGCAACTACCGTACCGGTCAGCCCCGTTGCGGTCAGTGACGTGCTCCGTGTCGCGGCCCGCGCGGACGCGGTGGAGAGGCCGTCGGCCCGCACCGCGGGCTGCGGGACGACGGCCTCGG
>NZ_JBEZUT010000057.1:0-33678 GCF_040636595.1 Kitasatospora sp. NPDC036755 | reverse complement strand
GGAGACCACCAGACCGAGCGGGGTCTCCTGGCCCTCGGCCGAGGCCGGGAGGACGACGTTCTCCAGCAGCGAGTGGGTGATGTCGGTGCCCGCGGTCACCGCGGCGCCCGCCGCGAAGTGCAGGGCGGTGTACCCGGCGGCCGTCGCGACCCCGCGCTCGCGGACCAGGAAGGCGTGGAAGCCGTGGTCGGCGATCACGGCGCCGGCCGCCAGCGCGGCGGTGGCCGGCAGCGCCCGGCGGTCCACCAGGGCGAGCGGGAGGGAGGCGACGGCGCCGGCCGCGGCGAGCGCGGCGACGGCCCGGGAGCGGGTCTCGAACCCGCGCATGAAGCCCCGGTGGTCCACGTAGAGCGGTACCCGGAGCCTCGCTCGCCGGAACAACTTGCGGACCAGTCCGGACAGTTGCTCCTCGTCGTTGTGCCGGCCCTCGATCGCGGAGCTGAGCTCGATCCGGTGGGTGGCCGACAGCCGTACACCGAAGTCGATCTCCTCGGTCTGGCGCAGTGCCGGGTTCAGCCCGCCGGAGTCCAGGAACAGCGAGCGGCGGATGGCCGCCAGGGCGGAGAACCACGGGGTGACGGTGCCCTCGGAGCTGGCCCGCCAGTAGTACGACTGGAGGATCCGGTAGTCCCCGACCAGGGTGGTCGGCAGCAGCGGCTCCTTGGCGGTGATGCCGCACACCGACCCGATCCCCGGGTCGGCGGTCAGCCGCTCCACGGCGGCGGCGACCGAGGTCGGGGACAGTCCGACGTCGGCGTCCAGGAAGAAGACGATCTCGCCGAGGGCCTCCCGGGCGCCGCGGTTGCGGGTCTCGGCGGGCCCGGAGTTGCGTTCCTGGCGGACCAGTCGGCACGGGTACTTCTCGGCGATCCGGGCCGATTCGTCGGTGCTGGCGTCGTCGACCACGACGATCTCGAGGTTCGGGTAGGTCTGGGCGGTCACCGCCTCCAGGCAGGCGGGCAGCGTGCGGGCGTCGTTGTAGAGCGGGATGACCACCGACACCAGGGGAAGGGTCATGACAGTCCTGTTCAGGCTGCGGGGATCTCGGGCAGGTCCGGGTCATCGTCGGACGGGGGCACCCGCGCCTCGCTGATGATCTTCCGGTCGTCACTGGTCAGGCAGCGGCCGGTGGCCAGGTCGAACTCCCAGTCGTGCAGGCGGCAGGTGAGGACGCCGTCCCGGTGGGAGCCGAACCGGACCAGGTCCGCCTTGAGATGGGGGCAGAGCCGCTGGACGACGTAGTCGCCGGCCCTGGCCCGCTCCTCGGTCTGGCTCAACTCCGCGTAGTAGCCCTCGACATAGGACATCCGCTCGGTGGAGAGAGAAGCGAAGAAGGTGGTCACGAACTCGTTGAAGGGCCCCTTGCGGGCGGCCTTGAAGCGGCAGGACAGGAACAGCTCGTTCGCCCAGTCGGGGCAGCGCTCGGCGACCAATCGCTCCACCAGCGGCCGGGGCAGCTCGAAGCGGTAGCGGCAGTCCTCGCCCGCCCACGGGGCCACCCGCCGGTCCAGGAAGTCGAACAGGATCTGCTCGCGGGGCGCGTCCGCGTCCGCCGGGACGGTGTCCACCACCTCGACCAGGACCCGGCCGTTGACGCCCTCGCAGGTGTGGTCGGCGTACCGCAGCAGCGGCTCCACCCACTCCTTGAGGCTCGCCAGCAGATCGGTGCGCTCCGTCGGCCAGCCGGCCTTCTCGGCGCGGATCCGGTCGGCCCGGCGGGCCTGGTACTCGCGCAGGTAGCCGGTGCGGTCGTCGCGGATCCGGGCGACCGTCCGCTCGTCGACCTGCTCCAGCCGGCAGCTCCGGTCCGGGCCCAGCTCGGCCACGGTGCCCGGCAGGAACAGGTGGGAGTTGGTCACCCCGTGCTCCCGCAGGAAGTCGAGGAAGACCCACTGGTCGGGGAAGATGTTGGCGTCGTCCCCGACCAGGTCGTTGAGGTGGAAGAGCTCCTCGTCCAGGAAGCAGGGCGGCCCGGCGAACGGGAAGACGTGCTCGGCGCCGTACTGCTCGACGTAGTTGAGCGCGCGGGCCATGCCGTTGCGGCGCTTGCGGCGGCCGACGGTCTGCTTCATCCGGGCGGGGAAGTCGTACACCATCGGGTACCAGATCGCCCCGGAGTACTGGAGGAAGTGCCCGGCGAGCGGCCCGAAGGACCTGATCCGGGGCTCGTCGACCGGCCGGGCGTCGTTCTGGTTGAGGATCCTGGTGCCGTTGTCGTCGATGAGGATCGCGGAGTCGCCGATCGGGCCGTCGGTCGGCGAGGTGAGCGCGTTGACCATCACCTGGACGCCGCCGTCGAGCCGGGTCGGTTCGAGGTCCCGGGTCTGGACGAAGTGGCGGAAGCCGAGGTCCTCCAGGGAGGTCCGCAGGTCGCGGACCGGGTAGTCCGGCAGCAGCACCACGGTGTCCTTGGACATCCGGGTCCGCAGCCACTCGGCGTCGAAGTGGTCGTGGTGGAGGTGGGAGACGTACAGGTACTCCGCGGTGTGCAGCTGGGCCGTGTCCATCGCCTCGTTGTCGGGGAAGGGGAACCACGAGGCGAAGAAGGCCGGATTGAACCAGGGGTCGCACAGGATGCGTCCGGCACTGGTCTCCACGAGCAGGCCGGCATGGCCGACCGATGTGATGCGCATGAGTCTCCGATGACGGTCGAGCGACTTCGGGAGGGGGCGACCGGGGCGGCGTGCGGCGGGCAACAGCCGTCGGGGGAGCCGCCGTCGGGGTGCGGTCGCGGTGCCGTGCGGGTGGGGAGCGGGGTCGTCAGCGGGCGTCGGGCCGGGGACCGCCGGGCCGGTCGAGCACCTTGAAGTCCGCGACGGTGAACCGGGCGAGGGCCGTCGGGCCGATGACGGCCCGGTTCGCGATCGCGATGGCGCGGCCGACGGCGTCGATCTGGTCGCAGTCGGCGAGGTAGAAGGTCAACCGGACGCCCCGGGGGGTGATGTGGACGTGGAGGTGCTCGACGCCGTCGCGGGCGGACGTCACACTGTCCAGGGCCGAGAGCACGGCCCCGACGGTCGGCCCGGCGCCCGCCGGACCGCCCGTCGAGGCGGTCAGCAGGACGCCGACGAGGTGCACCGGAGGCCCCGGGGGTGCTGGGGGGAACCGGCCGGTCAGCCCCAGGAGAAGCCGTCGCCCGAGGCGGCCGAGACCGCCTCCGGGGCCGGGCGGCGGGAGAGCGGGGCGGCGGGTGCCGCGTCGGAACCGGCCGTCGCCCGGTGTGCGGGACCGCGGGAGAGCGCGGAGGTGAGCATGGGGAAGTCCTCCGAATTCAGGGGGGTTTCGGGCCGCGATCGTTCGCTCGCGGCCTCGGCGGTCCCAAGATTCGCACGGGCCCCCGGGGCGCTCACACGATTTCGGGGTGACACCAAGCGCGTGGCAGCTTCGGGCCAGGGCCGGAGCGCCGAGCCGACCCCGGATGAGCTGCGGGGCAGCCGTGTTGGCAGGTTTCGGTCAGGCGGAAGCTGTCAGAACGGCCGCCGTCCCGCGTTCCGCGATGCGGACAGGGCGGCTTGGCGCGGGCGGCGCGGACGCTGTGGGCGGCGCGGGCGGCGTGTACGAGCAGGGCGCGGGTGGGGCGCGGGTGGGGCCGGGGCCGCGGGCTGGGGTAGCGTTCCTCTGTCCACCAACCACTCGGCCCGGTAGGGCCCTTGACCGGAAGTCCCGATGATCGAAGCAAGCTACTCGGCCGCGCCCGCGCTGCTGCCCGTGTTCCTCGTCCTCGGGGTGGTGTTCACCGCCGCGACCGCCTGGTGGGCCCGTCGCAGGGGTGCGGCGGTGCCGTCGGCGGTGCTCTGGGGACTGAGCCTGGCGGGCGAGGTGGCGGTGACGCTCACGCCGACGAGCAGCGCGGACACCGGGCAGGCGCTCTGCAGGGTCGGGTCGGTGGTGTGGACGGAGGTGACGGGCCCGCAGGGGCTGATGAACGTCGCGCTCTACGTGCCGCTGGCGTACTTCGGCGTGCTGCTCTTCCGGCGGCCCGCCACCGTGCTCGCCGGCTCCGTGCTGCTCTCCGCCACCACCGAGGTCGTGCAGACCCTGCTCGGGACCGGACGGGCCTGCGACGGGACCGACTTCGTCGACAACGCGGCCGGCGCGCTGCTGGGCACCGTCCTCGCCGTCGGCTGGCTGCTGGTGCGGCGGAGCGGCCTCCCCCGGGTGCGCCGGGACCTCGTCCACGGGCTGGTGCTGGCCACCGTCGGGCTGGCGGGGGTCGGGCTGGTGGTCCACTTCGGCGTCCGGACGTACCGGGACGCGTCGGTCTTCGCCGCGCCGCCGTCCGACGACCTGGTGACGGCGCGGCGGGTGGCGGAGGGCCTGTTCGGCCCGGGCACCCTGGTGGACACCACCACGACCGACGCCGACCCCGGGCCGGCCCCGCGGGTCATGGAGGTCACCACCGACCGCGGCAGCTTCCGGATCGAGCAGCCCGGCGGACGGCTGCTCGCCGCCACCGCGGCGGCTTCCGCCGGGGCCGACGTGCCCGGCCTTCCGCCGGAGCGGCTCGTCGCCGCCGGAACGGCCTTCGCCGGCACCTGGTTCGCCGACCGGACCGCGGGCCTGACCCCGACCGTCACCCCCGCCGGCCCGGACGGCCGCTCCCGGACGCTCGGCTACCACCGCGACGACGCGGCCGCGGGCCGGCCGCCGGTCCACGTCGAGCTGACCGTGGCACCCGACGGCCGGATCGTGACGGCCACGTCGTCGTAGGGGTCGTCCTCGAACTCCCTTCGCCCCGTGGGGGATCAGGCCGGGCGGGGGAGGTAGGCCAGGCCGTGGGCGCCCGGCTCGGCGAGCTTGGGCACGGTGAGGCGGGAGACGGGGGCGAGGGTGTCCAGGTCGACGATGTCGACGGTGGAGGAGACGACGCAGGAGATGTAGCCGAGGCGGCCGTCCGGGGAGGAGGTGATGGTGAGCGGGAAGAGGCCCACCTCGACCTCGCCGATCCGGCGGTGGTCCTCGGCGTCGAACACCGTGAGCCGGCCCGGGAGTTGGCGCCCCAGGGCGGAGTCCGGGTCGGGCGTCGTCCGGACCTCGCCGACCAGCAGCCGGCCCGTCGTGGTGAGGTGCACCGGCAGCGCCGGGGAATCCGTCGGCAGGACGGCCGTGACGGTCCCGGTCGGTACGTCGATGACGCGGATGCCCGGCGTCGCGCCGAGCGACGGGGAGAAGTACGGGCCTGCGGCGTAGACCCGGCTGCCGTCGGGGGAGACGGCCAGGCCCTCGCTGCCGGGAACCTCGACCTTGGCGGTCAGCACCCCCCGGTCGAGGTCCACGACCGAGACGAAGGGCGCCTCCTTGTTGGTGGCGAAGCCGGTCCGGCCGTCCGGGGAGAGCGCGAACCAGTGCGGGCCGGGGGCATCGGTGTCGATCCGGCCGAGCGGGCGGCGGGTCTCGGCGTCGATGACGACCACGCCGCCGGGGCGGTCCGCGCCGCCCTCCACGCTGACGTACAGCCGGCCGCGGGCGGCGTCCAACGCCAGTCCGTGCGGCCCGTGTTCGGGGGAGAGGTCGATCACGTCGACGATCCGGCGGGTGTCGGCGTCGATGACGGTCACCTCGGTGCGGCGGCCGCTGTTGGCGTGGTAGTAGCCCGAGTGGTACGCGCTGGTGCACCAGAGCAGCCGCCGGGCCGGGTCGAAGCAGAGCTCGTGCGGCTCGGCGAGGACCTCGACCGTGTCGAGCAGCCGGTCGTCGGCGGCGTCGTAGAAGCACACGGTCGGGCCGCTCTGGCTGACGACGGCCAGGACGTCGCCGGCGCGGGCGGTGCGGTCGGTGCTGGCGGGCTGTGACATGGGGACTCCTCGGGGAGGGGCTTCGCGTTGGTTTCCACCTTCGTGGGCGACGGCCCGGGGAACCATGCAAAGATCGGCATCGGATAGTTGCCAGGAACGCAAAGGCCCAGCTCGGGAGCGCGGAAATGATGGACCTCAACCTGTTGCGGGCCCTGGACGCCCTGCTCCAGGAGAACAGCGTGACCCGCGCGGCCGAACGCCTCGGCACCTCGCCGGCGGCGGTCAGCCGGATGCTGGCCCGGCTGCGCCGCGCCGTCGAGGACCCGTTGCTGGTGCGGGCCGGCCAGGGCCTCGTCCCGACCCCGCGGGCGCTCGAACTGCGCGAGGAGGTCGGGGCGTTGCTGCGCGGCTGCGACAGCGTGCTGCGCCCCGGCGCCGGGTTCGACCCGGTGCACCTCGACCGGACGTTCACGGTGCAGGCCGGTGAACTGGTGCTGGTGCGGACGGCCGGGGTCCTCGTCGAGCGGGTCCGGGCCCGGGCCCCCCGGGTGGACGTGGTCTTCCTGCCGGAGGCGCTGGAGGACGGGCCGGCGCTGCGGCAGGGGCTGGTGGACGTCGAGCTGGGCGTGCTCGGGCACGTGGACCCGGAGGTCCGCACCCGGCCGCTGCTCGCCGTCCCGCTGGTCGGCCTCGCCCGCGCCGGCCATCCGCTTCTCGACGGCCGCCGGATCACCGCCCGGCGCTTCGCGGCCGCCGACCACATCGGCGTCTCCCGGCGCGGCAAGCGGCTCGGTCCGATCGACGCGGCGCTGGACGGGCTCGGGCTGCGGCGCCGGGTGGCGGTCGTGGTGCCCAGCCACACCGGGGCGATGCTGCTGGCCCGGGACAGCGACCTGATCACGCTCGTCCCCGCGGACTGGCTGCCGGACACCGTCGCCGCCCTGGGCCTGCGGACCTTCCCGATCCCGCTCGAACTCGCCCCGCTGGAACTGGGGATGGCCTGGCACCCGCGCAACTCGGCTGACCCGGCGCACCGTTGGTTCCGGGAGCACGCGGCGGCCGCTCTGCTGGGTGCGGGCGTGGGCGACGCTTCCTGAGACGGCCGAGCGGGCCCGAGGCGTCCTGGCGAGGCCCGGGCCGCCGGGGCGCGGCGGGACACGGAAGAGGGCGGGCGGGGTGCCCGGCGGCGGTCCCCGGCGTAGGATCGGGATACCCTGCGGGGGTACGGGCGGACGAGCGGGGCGGGAGGCGGAGGATGGCGCGATCGCGGCCGTTCGACCCGCCCGCGCCCCGGGCACCGCGCCTGCTGCTGCTCGCCGCGCTGCTGCTCGGCATTGTGACCATGCACACGCTCGGCCACCCGGGCGGAGGCCACGGCGGGCACACGGCGCCGGATACGCACGCCTCCGCGGCGCTCGACCCCATGGCGTACGACTCCCCGACCCACGACTCCGCGGGGCACCCGGCGGTCGGCGACCACCACGGCCGAGCCGCCGCCCCCACCGGGGCCGTCCCCGCCCTCGACCCCGCCACCCCCGGCGGCATGGACCCGATGGCGGTCTGCCTCGCCGTCCTGGCCGGCTGGACCGTGCTGCTGCTCCTGGCCGGCCCGCTGCTGCGCCGCAGTGGCGACGCCGCCGCCGAGGTGCGGGCCCGGTTGCTGCGGGCCGTTCGCGCCCTGCCCCCGCCCGGCGGCGGGCGGATACTCCTCACCCGGCTCTCGGTGCTGCGTCAGTAGGCGCGCGCCCGCCGCTCCGCGCCCGCTCGCACTTTCGAGCGCCCGCGCGCGGACCGGCCGACGCGACGTCCTGCACACCCACACACCGCACGAGGTGCACTCCGCCATGCGCACACCCACCCGCCGTACCGTCCTCGGCGCCGCGCTCGCCGCCGCCGGGACCGGCCTGCTCACCGCCTGCTCCTCCGGCTCCATGAAGGGCATGGACCACGCGTCCATGGGCCACGGCCCCACGAGTGGAACGTCCGGCCCGGCCGCCGCCCCGGCCGGCTACCTCGCCCCGAACGGCCCCGAGGTCGCCGCCGCCGAGGCCGCGCGCAACCCCGGCCCGGAGCGCAGGGTCGCGCTCACCGCCACCGAGACCACCCTCGACCTCGGCGGCCGCACCGTCCGCAGCTGGGCGTACGGCGACCGCCTGCCCGGCCGGGAGGTGCGTGCCACCCTCGGCGACACGCTCGCCGTCACCCTCGCCAACCACCTCCCGCAGTCCACCTCGCTGCACTGGCACGGCCTCGCCCTGCGCAACGACATGGACGGCGTACCGGGCCTGACCCAGGCCGAGATCAGGCCCGGCGCCTCCTTCGAGTACCGCTTCGCGCTCACCCACCCGGGCACCTACTGGTTCCACCCGCACTCCGGCGTCCAGCAGGACCGCGGTCTGTACGCCCCGCTGATCGTCGAGGACCCCAAGGAGCCGCTGGCCTACGACAGGGAGTGGGTCGTCGTCCTGGACGACTGGCTGGACGGTGTCGACGGCAGCACCCCGGACGCCGTCCTCGCCGAACTCGCCCGGGGCATGGGCGGGATGGACCACGGGGCCGGCTCCGGGCACGACATGCCGGGGATGCCAGGGATGCCGGGCATGCCCGGCCACGACGCGGCGGGGACGCCCGCGGCGGGGAGCGCTCAGGGCGGCACCGGCCCCAGCCGGATGCTGATGGGCGCCCGGAGCCCGCTGCTGGGCGGCGACGCCGGTGACGTCGGGTACCCGTTCCACCTGGTCAACGGCCGGCTCGCGGTCGCTCCCGAGACCTTCACCGCCAAGCCCGGCGACCGGATCCGGATCCGGCTGGTCAACGCGGGCGGCGACACCGCCTACCGGGTGGCCCTCGGCGGCCACGAGCTGACCGTCACCCACACCGACGGCTTCCCGGTCGAACCCGCCACCACCCAGGCGCTGCTGCTCGGCATGGGCGAGCGCTACGACGTGCTGGTCACCGCCGGGGACGGCGTCTTCCCGCTGACCGCGCTGGCCGAGGGCAAGAACGCCACCGCCCTGGCCGTGCTGCGCACCGGCGCGGGCGCCGCGCCCGAAGCGGCCGTCCGCCCCGCCGAGTTGGACGGCCGGCTGGTCGCCGCCGGGCAGCTCAGGGCGGCCCCGGCGGTCCGGCTGCCCGCGAAGGCGCCGGACCGCACGGTGGCGCTGGAGCTCACCGGCGGGATGGCGAAGGCCGACTGGGCGTTCGACGGCCGCAGGTACGACCCGGCGCGGCGCCACCCGGTGGCGGCGGGCGAGCGGGTGCGGCTGGAGTTCCGCAACAGCACCGCCATGTGGCACCCCGTCCACCTGCACGGCCACAGTTTCGCGCTGCCCGGCGACGGCCCGCGCAAGGACACCGCGATCGTGCTGCCGGGTGCGACGCTGGCCGTCGAGTTCGACGCCGACAACCCGGGCCTGTGGATGGTGCACTGCCACAACGTCTACCACGCGGAGACGGGCATGATGACCGTCCTCGGCTACCGGGCCTGACCCGAGGCTCCCCCCCCCCCGCGGGAAAAGACCTAGGGCGCGTCCCGGGAGGGGCCCCGGACCGGCACATCGGTCCGGGGTCCCTCCGTTCCCGGCACCCGGCCCGCCGCACCGTGCCACCCGCGCCGACCTGCGGGGCCATGACGTTTTCTTAACGCGGCCCGGTAGCGGATTCTTAACGCCCGTCGCATAGCGTGTCGCTCTGCCGTCGCCCGACGGCGTTTTTACGGGGTCTTTAAACAAGAGGTGCAAGGTGGTTTCGTCGGGTTCGACGGAGACGGCGGAGTCGGACGCGCCGTCGGCGCGAATACGCCTCCGCAGCTGGCTGCTGGAGGACGTGAGCGCGGAGAAGCCCGCCGCGCAGGGCGCCCCCGAGGAGTCGGCCGAGGGCGCGGCGGCGGGGGACTCCGCCGCGCCGGTCGCGCACGGCGGGCCCGTCGGCCAGCGCTGGTGGCGCGTGATGTGCCTGACCGGCCTGGACTACTTCTCGACGCTCGGCTACCAGCCGGGCATCGCGGCGCTCGCCGCGGGCGTGCTGTCGCCGATCGCCACCATCGTGCTGGTGGTGGTCACCCTGCTGGGCGCCCTGCCGGTCTACCGGCGGGTGGCCAAGGAGAGCCCGCGCGGTGAGGGCTCGATCGCGATGCTGGAGCGGCTGCTGTCGTTCTGGAAGGGCAAGCTGTTCGTCCTCGCGCTGCTCGGCTTCGCGGCCACGGACTTCCTGATCACCATCACGCTGTCCGCCGCCGACGCGAGCGCGCACCTGGTGGAGAACCCGCACCTGACCGGCTTCCTCGGCGGCAAGCAGGTGCTGATCACGCTGGTCCTGGTGGCCATGCTCGGCGCGGTCTTCCTCAAGGGCTTCAGCGAGGCGATCGGCCTGGCGGTGTTCCTGGTCGGGGCGTACCTGGCGCTGAACGTGGTCGTGGTGGCGGTCGGCCTCTGGAAGATCATCGAGGCCCCGCACGTGGTCACCGACTGGACGTCCGCGCTGACGGCCCAGCACGGCAACCCGATCGTCATGGTCGGCGTGGCCCTGGTGACCTTCCCGAAGCTGGCGCTCGGCCTGTCCGGCTTCGAGACCGGCGTCGCCGTGATGCCGCACATCAAGGGCGACCCGACCGACACCGAGGCCGATCCGGCGGGCCGGATCCGCGGCACCCGCAAACTGCTGACCACCGCCGCCGTGATCATGAGCGCCTTCCTGATCACCACCAGCTTCATCACCACGCTGCTCATCCCGGCCGACCAGTTCAAGGCCGGCGGCGAGGCCAACGGCCGCGCCCTGGCGTATCTGGCGCACGAGTACCTGGGCGGCGCCTTCGGCAGCGTCTACGACCTCTCCACCATCGCGATCCTCTGGTTCGCCGGCGCCTCCGCCATGGCGGGCATGCTCAACCTGCTGCCCCGCTACCTGCCGCGCTACGGCATGGCCCCGCACTGGGCCCGCGCGGTGCGGCCGATGGTGATCGTGCTGACCCTGATCGGCTTCCTGGTCACCTGGATCTTCGACGCCAACGTGGATGCCCAGGGCGGCGCCTACGCCACCGGTGTGCTGGTGCTGATCAGCTCCGCCGCCATCGCGGTGACCATCGCCGCGCACAAGAAGCGCGAGCGCGGCTGGACCGTCGCCTTCGCGATCATCGCGGCGATCTTCCTCTACACCACGGTGCTGAACGTGCTGGAGCGGCCGGACGGCCTGAAGATCGGGGCCTGTTTCATCGCCGGCATCATCCTGGTCTCGCTGCTCTCCCGGCTGCGCCGCGCCTTCGAGCTGCGCGTCACCAACGTGGCCATGGACGATGTGGCGGAACGTTTCATCAGGGACTACGCCCACCGTCCGCTGCGGCTGATCGCCAACGAGCCCAGCCACCGCGACCTCGCCGAGTACCGCGACAAGATCCGCCAGATCCGCGCCGACAACGACATCCCCGGCGAGGACGACCTGGTCTTCGTCGAGGTGACCGTCCGCGACGCCTCCGACTTCGAGGCCGAGCTGACCGTGCGCGGCGAGGTGCTGCACGGCCGCTACCGGGTGCTCACCCTGGAGAGCTCCAGCATCCCGAACGCGCTGGCCGCGCTGGCGCTGAACATCCGGGACCGCACCGGACAGCAGCCGCACCTCTACTTCGAGTGGACCGAGGGCAGCCCCTTCGCCCAGTTCCTGCGGTTCTTCCTGTTCGGACAGGGCGAGGTCGCGCCGGTCACCCGTGAGGTGCTGCGCGAGGCCGAGCCGGACCGCTCGCGCCGCCCGCGCGTCCACGTCGGCTGACGTCCGCCCGCGCCGGCAGTCCTGGCCGCCCCGTCCTGGCCGCCCCGTCCGGTCCGCCGCTCCGGCCCGTCCGCTCCCCGTGAGCGGGCGGGCCGTCCGCCTCCCCGGCCGGAACGACGGACCGCCGCCCGCGCCGGGAAGGGCGCGGACGGCGGTCGGGACGGGGCGGGGGAGGGATCAGGAGGGGAGTTCGAGGACCATGCCGGGCTCGATGAGGTCCGGGTCCTCGCCGATGGTGGCGAGGTTGAGCTCGTAGAGCGCGGGCCAACCGCCGGGAACGCGCAGGCGCTCGGCGATCCCGCCGAGGGTGTCGTTCCGGCGGACGGTCCACGTGCCGTCCTCCGAGACGGCCGAGGCCGGTTCGGCGGCCGGCGGCGCCGGGGCGGGCTCCCGGCCGTGGCCGCGGGCGGCGCGGGCGCCGCAGACGGGCCAGGGGGAGAGGCCGCGGCGGTCGGCGAGGTGCTGGGCGACGGCGATCTGCTGCTCACGGGTGGCGAGGTCGGCACGCGAGGCGTAGGCGAGGCCGCCGTTCTCCCGCCACGTGGGCTGGTCGAACTGGAGGCCGCCGTAGTAGCCGTTGCCGGTGTTGACGCGCCAGTTGCCGCTGCTCTCGCAGGCTGCCACGCGGTCCCAGTCGTACGAGCCGCCGTCAGCCCTTCCGGGGTCGGACCCGCCGTCGCGACCTGGTGGCGCGGCGTGGGCCGCGGGTGCGGCGAGGGCCACGGACAGGGCGCAGAGCGCGGTCGGGACGATGCGGCGCAGACGGGCGGTGGGAGGCATGGGCGGCTCTCAAGCTCGGGGACGAGGACCCGCGCCGTCCGCGGACGACGCACTCCCACCCATGCACGCCGGGCGGGGTGTTCCGGCGCCGACACGACCGGCGGGTCACCCGCACGGCGGTCCGGGACCACCTCGCCGGCCCGCGGCCGAACGGCCGTCACCCTCGTCCTGCGCCGCTCTCCGCCACCGATCTACAGTGGGCCCGGGACGTTCCTCGAAGAAGGGTGCGAACGATGACCATCGATCAGGGCGCCGTACGGGCCGAGGTGGGCGTGATCGGCGGCTCGGGGCTGTACGCGCTGCTGGACGACGTGACCGAGCTGCGGGTCGACACGCCGTACGGGCCGCCGAGCGACGCGCTGTTCCTCGGCGAGGTGGCCGGCCGCCGGGTCGCCTTCCTGCCGCGGCACGGGCGCGGCCACGGCCTGCCGCCGCACCGGATCAACTACCGGGCCAACCTGTGGGCGCTGCACGCGCTGGGTGTGCGGCAGGTGCTCGGACCGTGCGCGGTGGGCGGATTGCGGCCGGAGTACGGGCCGGGCACGCTGCTGGTGCCGGACCAGTTCGTGGACCGGACCTCGGGCCGGGTGCAGACCTTCTACGACGGTCAGCCGCTGCCGGACGGCTCCGTGCCCGGGGTGGTGCACGTGTCGATGGCCGACCCGTACTGCCCGGTCGGGCGGCGGGCGGCCCTGGCCGCGGCCCGCGACGCGGCCTGGGAACCGGTGGACGGCGGCACCCTGGTGGTCATCGAGGGGCCGCGCTTCTCGACCCGCGCCGAGTCCCGCTGGTTCTCCGCCAACGGCTGGTCGGCGGTCGGCATGACCGGCCACCCGGAGGCCGTGCTCGCGCGTGAACTCGGCGTCTGCTACACCTCGTTGGCGCTGGTGACGGACCTCGACGCGGGGGTGGCGACGGGGGACGGAGTGACCCACGCGCAGGTGCTGGAGGTCTTCTCGGGGAACGTCGACCGGCTGCGCACGGTGCTCTTCGAGGCGCTGGAGAGCCTGCCCGCCGAGCGGGACTGCGTCTGCTCGCACGCCCTGGACGGGGTCGCCACCGGTCTGCCGGGCGTCCTCGGCGGCTGACCGTTCCGGCCCTGCCCCCTCGGCCCCGGTTTTCGCGCCCGGCTCTCCCGGGTTCCGGCGCGGTGGTCAACTGGCCGTCTGGGCAAGGGAGTCGAAAAGACATCCAGCGGTGCCGGGCCTCTTGTCAAAGGTTAGGGAAGTTTCCTAACTTGATGTCATGTCCGAGACCGAGACCCCCCGGCACACCCGGCGCGACCTCCTCCGAGCCGGCGCGGCGGGCGGGGCGGCCCTCGCGACCGGCGGCCTCCTGCTGCCCGGTACCGCCCTGGCCGCCCCGCGTCCGACCGCCCTCGCCACCCCGGCCCTCCCCTCCGCCCAGGCCGCCCCCGCCACCCCGACCGTCCCCGTACCCCGGAGCGAGCGGACCGCCGGGTCCGCGCTGCGGCCCTTCGGCCGCCACCTCGCCTTCGGGGCCGACCCCTCCCAGCAGGTCGTCGTCTCCTGGCAGGTGCCGGACGCGGTGACCGCCCCCTTCGTCCGGATCGGGGTCCAGCCCGGCGACTTCGGCGCCCCCGTCGCCGCCGAGGTCCGCACCCTGGTCAGCAAGCTCTCCTGGCAGCACCCGGTCGAGGACCAGCCCCTGGTCAAGCCCACCACCGTCACCCAGTACTACCTGCACGCGCGGCTGGACCAGCTGATCCCGGACACCACGTACTACTACGTCGTGGGCCACCAGGGCTACGACCCGGCCGGCCAGGGCGCCCGGCTCGGCGACGTGGCGAGCTTCCGCACCGCGCCCGCCCCCGGCCGCGGCGCCGGGTTCACCTTCACGGCCTTCGGCGACCAGGGCATCGGGTACAACGCGGCCGCCACCGGAAACCTGATCGCCGGCCTCGACCCCGCCTTCCACCTCCACATGGGTGACCTCTCCTACGCCAACGCCGGCGGCAGCGGCAAGACCAGCGACGCGTACGACGCCCGGCTGTGGGACTCCTTCTTCGTGCAGAACGACCCCGTCGCCTCCCGGACCCCGTGGATGCCGGCGATCGGCAACCACGAGATGGAGCCCTGGTACGGCGCCGACGGCTACGGCGGCATGCGCGCCCGGTTCACGACGCCCGACAACGCCTGGAGCCAGTCCACCGGCATCTACTCCTGGCGGTACCAGAACGTCGGCCTGATCAGCCTCGACGGCAACGACGTCTGCTACAACACCCCGGCCAACCTCGACTACACCAAGGGCAAGCAGAAGAAGTGGCTGGAGAGCCGGCTCACCGCGCTCCGCGCCGACACCGGCATCGACTTCATCGTCGTCTACCTGCACCAGTGCACGTACTCCACCTGCCACGACAACGGGGCCGAACTCGGCGCGCAGCAGGACTGGGCCCCGCTGTTCGACAAGTACCAGGTGGACCTGGTGCTCAGCGGCCACAACCACGTCTACGAGCGGACCGACCCCATCCGGGCCGGCAAGGCCACCCGCAAGGTCGCGTCCGGCGACACCGTGAACCCGGTGAAGGACGGCACCACCTACGTCGTCGCGGGCGGAGGCGGCGGCGGGCTCTACTCCTTCCCGGCCTCCGACACCTACCTCGGGCACGAGACCGCGAACGACAAGTCCGTCCCCATGGTGGTCTCCGACCGCAGTGGGCACAACCAGACCGTCAAGGTCACCTGGTCGAGGGTCCGCTACACCGGCTACTGCCTGGTCTCCGTCGATGTCACCCCCGCCGCGGCGGGCAGGCCCGCCCGGATGGAGGTGCGCTCCCTGATGGAGGACGGTACGGCCGTGGACCGGGTCACCGTGCAGCGGGGCTGACCCCGGCCCCCGTTTGAGTACTCATACTCAGGCGGCGGGTGGCGGCGCTCGGCGAGCATGGGAGTGCCACGCCGCCGAAGGCCACGAAGGAGCAGCCGTGCTCGGCCGAATCGCCGCCACCCTGGTGCCCGTCCTCGGCCGCCTCTCCGTCACCTCCGAGACGGCGGGCCCGGTCGCCCCGGGCAGCATCGTCGCCGCCAACCACAGCTCGCTCGCCGACCCCGGCGTGGTGCTGGCCGCACTGCGCCGGCTGGGCACCGAACCGGTGGTGATGGCGACCGCCGGGCTGTGGAAGGTGCCGGTGCTGGGCGGTGTGCTGCGGGCCGGCGGGCACATCCCCGTCCACCGCGGGACGGCCCGGGCCGCCGCGGCCCTCGACGGGGCCGCGGCGGCGCTCGCGGCCGGCCGGGTCGTCCTGATCTACGGGGAGGGCGGCCTGCCCGACCGGCGGGACTCCGGTGACGAGCGGCCCCGCCCCTTCCGCACCGGCCTGGCCCGGCTCGCGGTGGCCACCGGCGCCCCCGTGGTGCCGCTCGGCCAGTGCGGAGCCCGCCGCCTCAGCTCGGGCGGCACCGCCAAACAGCTCGCCGGAATCGCCACCGCCCCCCTGCGGCGCCCCGCCCTCCACGTCCACCTCGGCACCCCGCTCCACCTGGAGGGCGCCGTCCCCGAGGCCACCGCCGCCGCCCACCGTGCCGTCACCGCCGCCTGGCGCCGGGCGGAGCGGTGCTGCCGGCGGGAGGGCCCGACTGGCTGACCGTCAGTTCGCCGTCGGTGCCGTGCTGGCGTCCGTACCGGGCTGTGCGGCCGGCTCCGGAGAGAGGCCCCCCGGCCGGGCGTCGGGACGGCTTGTCGGTGCGGAGTGAGAGGGTGGGCAGACCCGGGTGGGCCACGCCGGGGGAGCAGGCGGCTGGGGAGGCCCGTGTGGACAGTGAACCGACCATCGACTGGCGACCGCAGTACCGGGGGGACGACACGCGTCCCGAAGTCCTCGCGCACTTCGAGCGGTTCGTCTCCGCGCCGGACGAGGAGGGGCTGGCCGCCCTGAAGGGGGTGGCCCTGTCGGCCGACGCGCGCGCGGGGGACCTGCACGCGCTGGCGTCGGCCTACCTGGTGACCGGCGGTTTCGCCGACGCGGTACCGCTGTTGGAGTTCCTGGCGGACGCGGGGCCGGACGGTCCGGCTGTACGGTGCGACCTCGCCGGCGCCTACGTCCGGATCGGCAGCGTGGACCGGGCGGGGCGGGAACTGGAGCGCGTGCTCGCGGCCCACCCCGACTGCGCCGCGGCCGAACGGCAGCTCGCCGAGGTCCTGGCCTGGTCGCGGTGGCACGCGGCGGAGGTGGACCTCATGCGGCAGCAGGCCGGGCTGCTCTCCGAGCTGGTCGGCGACGGGACGGGCGGCCGGGCCGAGTGGACGGCCCTGGCGAGGGTGCTGTACCGGCTGGCCGGCGTCCCGCGCACCGACGTGGACTGGCCGGACGTGGTGGCCGTCCTGGAGCGGGCCCACCACTTCGACCCCGATCACGAGCAGGTGCTGGAGCTCCTCGCGGCGGCGGCCCACCACGCGGGGGACGAGGCGCGGTGGCACGGGGCGCTGCGGGAGCTGGAGCGGGTCGCTCCCGGATCCGAACACCTCGGCCACTGGCGGTCGGTGCCGCCGGCCGCCCCGTCGAACCCCGACCGGCTGCTCGGTCTGGCCGCCGAGCCGGAGGAGGTCCACGGCGCCGTCCGGGAACTCCGGGCGCTGTACCGGGCGAGCCCCAACAACCCGGACGTGCTGCGCTGCGTGGTGCAGGCGGAGATCGGCATCGGCAACGAGGCGGAGGCGCTGTGGCTGGCCGAGGGGCTGGCCGCCGTGGAGGGGCTCGACTTCTACGGGCACGGCGCCCTGGCGATGGTCTACGGGCTGCTCCGGGACGGCCGGGCGCGGGAGCACGTCGCCGCGGCGCTGGAGCTCGCGCCGGACGAGGACGAGCGGGCCGAGTTCCTGGCCCGGTTCGACGCGGCGGTCGAGGGCTGAGACCGGTCCCGGGGCGGGTGATTTCCCCAGGAAACGGCGAGGCATTTCCGACTATGGGCTTTTCATCTATACCGTCTGTCCGCCGGGATGACGCGCCGTCCGACGGCCGCCCCGGCACCGGAAGGTGATCCGAGGCGGGGGGAGGCGGTCCGTCGTGCCGGCGGACCGTTTCTTCATGTCAGGAGATTTCTGGGTGAACCCCCGCATATCCACCTTCCTCCGCGCCGTGGTCGCGGCGGCAGCCGCGTTCACGGTGCCAGTCGCCGCCGCGGGCTCCGCGCAGGCCGCGACACCGTCCGCGGCGTCGTCCTCGACGCCGGACGTCAAGGCCGTGTCGTACCAGGGCCGGGTGTTCCACGTCCCGGCGAGCTGGCCGGTGGTCGACCTGGCCGCCGACCCGCGCGCCTGCGTGCGGTTCGACCAGCACGCGGTCTACCTCGGCCACCCCGGGGACCGGCAGGACTGCCCGCCCCGACTGGTCGGCCGCACCGAGGCGCTACTCGTGGAGCCCGTCGCCGGGGCCGCGCCGGGCGGGGCGGAGTCCAACCCGGTCGCCCGCGTGGTCCGTGCCGTCGACGGCACCGTCACGGTGACCGGAACGTACGACACCGACCAGAAGCTGGTCCAGGGCATCGTCACCGCTGCGGGCCTGGCCGTAGCGCCGCCGGCGCCCCGGACCGGACCGGCCGCCGGCCCCCGGGTGGCGGCCAAGTCCGCGGGCGCGCAGGCGCCGGCCGCCGCCGGGGCCGCCGCGGTGGCGGGGTCGATACCCGCCTCCGCCACCAACTACACCGGCAAGGGCTTCGACGCCTGCACGGCGCCGTCCGGCGCGGCCATGAGCGCGTGGATGGCCAACTCGCCCTACCAGGCGGTCGGCATCTACATCGGCGGCTCGAACCGGGCCTGCAGCCAGCCGAACCTGACCGCGAACTGGGTCCAGCAGCAGACCGGCATCGGCTGGCACTTCCTGCCGATGTACGTGGGCGTCCAGGCGAGCCAGATCAAGTACGCGGCCACGGAAGGCGCCGACGCCGCCGACGACGCGGTGAAGCAGGCCCAGGCCCTCGGCTTCGGCCCCGGCGCGGTGCTCTACTACGACATGGAGAACTACTCCCCGCAGTACACCGGCCAGGTGCTCGCCTTCCTCACCGCCTGGACCAACGAGCTGCACGCCTGGGGCTTCAACTCCGGTGTGTACAGCAGCTCCTCCTCCGGGATGAAGGACCTCGTGGCCAACGCGGGCAACAGCGCCTACGCCATGCCGGACGTCGTCTTCGCCGCCAACTGGAACGGTACGGCCGACACCAACGACCCGTACATCCCGGCCGGCTACTGGTCCGGCCACCAGCGCGTCCACCAGTACGCCTCGCCCGGCAACGAGACCTGGGGCAACGTCACGATCGGCATCGACCAGGACTACCTGGACGTCCAGCTCACCGGCACCCCGCCGTCCCAGTCCTCCCAGTTCTTCCTCGGCGTCCGGCAGAGCACGGGCGCCTGGCCCGGCTTCGCGATCATGCCGGGCTCGGGCGGCGCCGGCGTGTTCAAGGGCTCCGAGACCGCGGTCACCGGCATGCCGAACGGCTCCTCGCAGCAGCTGGGCGTCGGCCTCGACGGCAACCTGTACCACGCCACCCGGTCCGCCACCGGCACGCTGAGCGGCTTCTCGGCCCTGAACGGCATCGGCACGTCGACCATGGCCGCCCGGCGCGCCGCCATCGCGGGGATGCCGGACGGCTCCTCGCAGGTGCTGGCGATCGGCGGCGACGGCAACGTGTACCACAGGATCCGTCAGTCCGACGGCAGTTGGTCCGGCTTCGGCCCGCTGCCCGGGGTGGGCACGCCGACCATGGCCGCCGCGGACGTCGCCATCACCGCCATGCCCGACGGCTCCGCCCAGGTGCTGGCGATCGGCAACGACGGCAACGTGTACCACGAGAGCCGCTTCTCCGACGGCAACTGGTCCGGCTTCGCCCCGCTGGCCGGGGTGGGCACGCCGACCATGGCCGCCGGCCGGGTCGCCATCGCGGGGATGCCGGACGGCTCCTCGCAGGTGCTGGCGATCGGCAACGACGGCAACGTCTACCACGAGAGCCGCTTCTCCAACGGCGCCTGGAGCGGCTTCGCCGCGCTGCCCGGTGTCGGCACGCCGACCATGGCCGCGAGGACGGTCGGCATCGCCGGGATGGGCGACGGCTCCTCCCAGGTGGCGGTGATCGGCGCCAACGGCAACGTCTACCACGAGATCCGTGCCGGGAACGGCAGTTGGAGCGGCTTCGGCGCTGTCCAGGGCCCGTACGGGTCCAGCACCTTCCCGGCCCAGCGGGTCGCCATCGCGGGCCTGCCGGACGGGTCCAGCCAGCTGGTCGCGATCCGCGGCTGACCCGGGCCGAGCCGGGCCGACCTGCGCCGACCTGAGCTGTCCGGGGCTGGCCCGGACGCGGTCCGGGCGGCGCCGGGCGGTCCCGCGGCCGGTGCCCCTTCCCCGGGTTTCGGGGGAGGGGCACCGTCGTTCGCGCGCCCGCGCCTCAGTCGCGGGCGGTGAAGATCCGGCCCAGGTGGTACTGCAGGACTCCGACCGCCTCCGGGGCCGTCCGTTGGCCGAGCAGGACGCTGAGGCCCAGCCCGGCGGAGACGGCCAGCAGGACGACGGCCTCCTGGCGGGCGTCCAGGCCGGGGTCGGCGGTTCCGGCCTGCTGGGCGGCCGCGAGCCGAGCTGCCAGGAAGGCCTCCATTTCGTTCGGCGCCGCGAGGAAGGTCTGCCCGCCGAGCGCCGGGTCGGTGACGGAGAGCACCGCGTACTCGGTGTGGATGAGGTGGAAGGCCCGGCTCTCCCCGTCGGTGGGGACGGCTTCGAGCAGGGCCGCCTCGATGACCCCGCGCGGGTCGGTGCCGGCGCCGCTCGCGCGGACGCGCCGCCGGACCCGTTCGCCCATGCGGCTCGTCAGCCGGTGCATGGCGGCGAGCAGCAGCTGTTCCTTGGTATCGAAGTAGTACTGGACCAGCCGCACGGACACGCCCGCCTCGACCGCCACCGACCGCATGGTGACGGAGTGCAGCCCGCTGGTCGCCGCCGAGCGGAGCAGGGCGTCGATGATGTGGGCCCGCCGTTCCTCGTGATCCACCAGCTTCGGCATGGGTTCCTTCCGGATGTTTTTGTGGTACAACCATACCACCAAACAGGGGAGGGATCATGACCAGGACCGCGGTCGGACACTTCGTCAGCGAGCAGGCCCGGACGAAGTTCCTTGCGGCGTACGACAAGGCGATGGAACTCTGGCCGGACCCGCGCCAGGAAACGGACGTCGAGACCGCGTACGGGAGCGTCCACGTCCACCGCCACGGCGCGGCGGACGGCGAACCGGTCGTGCTGCTGCACGGCCACGCCGGGCATCCGTCCAACTGGTACCCGCAGATCGCCGCACTCGGCGAGCGCCACCCCGTCTACGCGATCGACACCCTGGACGACCCCGGCCGCAGCGTGCAGCGCGCCGTCGCGGCCGGGCCGGTGGAGAACGCCGCCTGGCTGGGCGAGGTGCTGGCCGGCCTCGGGCTGGAGCGGGTGCACCTGGTCGGGGCCTCCTACGGCGGCTGGCTGGCACTCAACCAGGCCGTCCACGCGCCCGGGCGGCTGGCCTCGGTCACGGCGCTGGACCCGGGCGGGATCGAGATGGTCCCCGCACGGTTCTACCTCCACATGGTCGCCGGCCTGTTCGGGATGCTCGCCCCGCGTCCGCTGCGCCCGGCGGTCGGGCGGCTGCTGGCCAACCCGGCGCTGAGCGCGCCGCGCGAGATGATCGCACCGCTGATGCTCGGGATGCGCGGCTACCGGCCGAGCGGCCGTCCGCCGGTCCGCCCCTTTCCGGACGCGGAGCTGGCGTCGGTCCGGCTGCCCGTGTTCGTCCTGGTGGGCCGGCGCAGTGCGCTGCTGAGGCCGCGCCAGGTGGTGGAGAGGGTCACCCGGCTGATCCCCGGGGTGCGGGCGGAGGTCCTGGAGCGCGCCGGGCACGGGCTCAACCTGGAGCGGCCCGAGGCGGTGAACGAGCGGCTGCTGGACTTCATCGGCGGCGTCGGCGCGGCCGGGCGGGAGCGGCCGGAGGCGTAACCGGGCGGCGGCGCCCGTCCCGGTGCCGTTCCGCTGCCGTTCCGGTGCCGATGGGCAGGCTCAGGCGGCCGAGCGCAGTGCCCCGGCGGCCGAGGCGGGGGCGTTGGGCTGTTGGTATGACCTTCGGGACGGTTGGGCGGGCGAGCGAAAGCCCAGCCGGTTAACGTCGGCCGCACGACGTCCTCGGACCGGGAGGTTTCAGTGCAACGGTGGATCATCCTGACGGTACTCACATCGGCTCTCACCGGCCTCACCGGCGTCGCGGCGCCCGCCCAGGCCGACGAGCCGACCCCCGCCACCACCGTGACCCTCGGCGACGCCCTCATCGACCCCAAGATCCCCGGCCGGGTCCGGGTGGACGTCGACTACCTCTGCTCGGTCGCGGACGAGGCCCGCTCGCTCACCGTCTCCGTCGAGCAGAAGGACCCCGACGACAACTCCGTCATCGCCTTCGGCTCCAGCCGCACCGCCGAAGCCGACGTGAACTGCGACGGGACCGCACACCACCGGCAGGTCCTCGTCCAGTCCAAGACCACCAACTGGATCCCGGACGCCGACGCCGTCCTCACCACCACCGTCTCCAACATCGGCGCCACCCCGTCGGCCGCCGCCGACGCCAAACGGGCCAAACTGCTCGCCACCGCCCCCTGATGCGCCCCCTCCTCCGGGCCGCCACCCTCCTGCTCGCCGCCGGCCCCGTACTGACCGGCTGCGTCAGCTCGTTCATGGTGCCCGGCCCGGAGGAGACCGGTTCCACGGCGGCACCCTCCCCGGAGCCCTCCTCGCCGGCACCGTCACCGACCCCGTTCGCGGGCACGGTGGCGATGCGCGACTTCTCCTTCGAACCGGCCGACCTCACCGTCCGCCCGGGCACCGTGGTGACCGTGACCAACACCGGCACCACCCCCCACACCCTCACCGCCCAGGACGGCACCTTCGACACCGGCCCCGTCGCCCCCGGCGCCACGGCCACGGTCACCGCCCCGAGCCAACCGGGCGCCTCCTCGTACCTGTGCGCTTTCCACCACTTCATGCGCGGCACCCTGACCGTCTCCTGAGCGGCGGCCGCTTGCCCTACGCTCGTCCCCTGCACTCGGGGAGGGCGCGAGCGATGGCCGACAACACGGTGAACAGCACGGTGCACGGGACGGTCGTGCAGGCCGAGAACATCGGAGCCGTCCACGTGGGCGCCGGCCGGCCGCCGACCGTCCCCGACGGGGCCGACCAGTGGGTATGGGCCGCAGCCGAATCGCGGGCCTGGAAACACCTCCGCGAGGACCGGGAGACCGAGCCCTACCAGCGCGTCGCACTGCGGGCCGTCGGCGAACTGGCCCGGCTGCGCGACGAGACGGCACTCCCCGAAGACCCCTGGCAGGACCCCGGGATCGCGGAGCGCTTCACGAAACGCCTCAGCCGGCTGCTCGGCGACACGCGCCTCGACCTCTACCCGGCCGAAGCCGCGCTGCTGGCCGTGCTGCCCTTCCTCTATCGCGTCCGCTCGCTGAGGCTGGCAGCGGCGATGGCGAGCGTCGGGCCGACCGACCTCGCCCCCTCACCCCGCCCCGACGCCGACCGGGCCGCGTACGAGCAGTTCATCGAGTCCCACGACCTGCTCGTGGGCCGCACCCGAACCCGCCCCGCCTCCGCCGTCCCCCTCGGCTGGTGGCTCTTCCACCGCTGGCTCGACCAGCACGAGGACCTCGCCGACCCCGACGGCGTCCGGGAGCTCCTCGACCTCCTGCCGATGCTCGCCGAACTCGACGAGACCTTCTCGACCAAGCGCGTCTGCGCGCTGCTGCACGGCCTGCACAGAGGCCCCGACGTCGGCAACCGCGACTACCTGGCGAGCCTCAGCACCGACGACCACCTGCGCGCACCCGGCGAACAACACGTCCGCGAGCCACGGTTGGCGCTCCTGCTGGCACTGGCGTACGGGACCGCCATCGAAATGACCGCCCTGCCCGAGATCGTCGCCGAACACCTCGGCATCCCGGACGAGGTCGACCTCACCGACCTGCGCCGGACCCTGGACAGGACGGTGTGGGGCGGCTCGTACGACCTGCCGGTGCTGCGCGCCGAATGCCACCACGAGGCGGTGGTCGAAGGCCTGCGCGAGTACACGGCCCGGGCGGACGAACTCCTCCACGCCGTCCGCCGCGTCCTCACCGACCACCCGCTCCCCACCCGCCTCACCTCCGACGAAGCCGCCCCGGCAAGCGGGGCCTTCACCGGCTGGGCGCGGTTCCGCATGGACGAACGCCGCATCCGCAGCCTGCTGATGGGCGTCGAGCTCTACCGCGACCGGGACCTCGCCGTCCGCGAGCTCTACCAGAACGCCCTCGACGCCTGCCGCTACGCGCGGGCCCGCGTGCAGTACCTGGACCGGTCGCGGACCTTCCGCCTGGGCGGCGACCTCTCCTACGACGGCCGCATCGAGTTCCGCCAGGGCGTGGACGAGAACGGCCGCGCCTACCTGGAATGCCAGGACAACGGTGTCGGCATGGGCGAGGAGGAGCTGCGGGGAGTCTTCTCCAACGCCGGCGCCCGCTTCGCGGAGCAGCTGGACTTCAAACTCGAACAAGCCGAGTGGCGCAAGGCCGAGCCGCCCGTCGAGCTGTACCCCAACAGCCGCTTCGGCATCGGCGTCCTGAGCTACTTCATGCTCGCCGACGAGATCCGGGTGACCACCTGCCGCATGGACGCCTCCGGCCGGCTGGGCCCGCAACTGGAAGTCTCCATCTACGGCCCGAGCCACCTCTTCCGCATCGCCGAGCGGGAGGAGCGGGGCCGCGAGCCGGGCACCGCCGTGCGGCTGTACCTGCGGGACGACATCGGGACGGCCGAGACCTGGTCGTGCGTGGACGTCCTCGAACGCCTCCTGGCCATCGCCGAGTTCCCCACCTCGGCGGCACACGGCGACCGGAGGGCGAACTGGGACCCCGGCGTCCTGAAGCCCCGGAAGGCGCCCGAAGGCGAGACCTTCGGCCTCAACGCCTGGGGCACGACGACGCCCTGGGGCGGTGCCCCCGCGGATGTGCAGGTGGTGTGGTGTCAACACGGCGGGGCCCTACTGGTGGACGGCCTGGTGGTCGAACCGGAGGTGGTGTGCGGGGTCGTTTCGGCGGGCGGACTGTCGGGAGCGGTGGTGAACCTCACCGGGCGGCTGTCACCGAGGACACTGTCCGTCGACCGCCGCCGCGTCATCAGTGACCGGTCGGAGACGGTCCGAGGACTGCTGGAGGCCGCAGTGGCCGAGTTCGTGAGCAACGACTCGGCGGTGCTGAGCATGGAGTGGATCCACCGAGTGACGGAGGAGAACCATCAGCTCGCCGACCTGGTGGCCGTCGAGGTCATTCGGCAGGGGCGACCGCTGGAATTCCGCGGGATCGACTACGACACTCGCAGTACCGGCTGTTTCCTGGCGGACGGTGAGATCCTCGCGTGGTTCGAGGATGCGGCGGAACCGGCCAGGGAGCGCGTTACGGGAAGCCTTCCGGACGAGGTGCTGCTCTGGCGGATGCTGGCCCACGGACTGGAGAATTCGGCACCTGAACTGGCGCGGACATGCGCGGAGTTGATGGGAGATCGGCAGGTACGCCCGGCGATTCCGTCCGACATCGCCGTTCTGGCGCCGGTCGTCGAGGAGGGCCTGAGGAGTTGGTCCTGGCTGCATTTCGAGGACGGTTGGCTCACGAAACTGTCCCGCGATCTCGGTGTCACACCCGAGACCGCTCGCACCAGGGCTGCCGAGTTCGGCATCCCCCGTGAACCGGGTTCTCGCTTGCGGCAGGATGACGGTCACTGGTTCGCGCACGTCAACAACCTGCTGGTCATCGCCGACCTGAGAGGGATTCCAGCAGCGGCTGCGGCGGGTGTCTGGGTGGGCTGGGGCCGAGAAGTCACCCGCGAGGTGGTGAATCTCGCGATCGCTGTCGATACCGATCCGATCTTCCTCTGGAAGCGGTCCGGGGGCGGAACGTTCTGGGGCGGGCCGGAGCCGGCAGGCGAGGTTCCGCCGGGCTTCCTGGCCGAATCAGGTCGAGCGCACAGGATGCCGGTGGAGCGGGTCGCCGAAGCCATGGCGAAGTACGGCCTTCAGACGGATGCGACGGGCCTGCCACCGTTCCCCTCGGATGAGACTCTGATGCTGTTGAGCCGGAACCTCAACGGAAACGGCCCGTGGTTGACGCGTTCGGAAGGGGTGCCCGCGGATCATCTGCTCTGGGCGGAGAAGGATTTGGGGATCTCACCGACTCGGGCGGCGGAGGTGCTCGGGACCGCGGGGTTCCGGGTGCCGCAGATGCCGTCGGATGCCTGTTCGGCGGATCTGGAGCTGTTCATGGACAGAGGGCGGCGGAGCGACGTGGCCGACCTGACCTACAGGCGACTGTTCGAGCTGCCCGGATCGAGGAACTGCTCACTGCGCGACGTGGTCGACCGTTTCAGGGCCTATGGCGTGGAGGTCCCGATCGTCCTGCCGGACGAGCTCACCCGGTTGGACAAGGAACTCTTCTCGCCCGGCAGCGCCATGGACTGGGGCAGCCTGCGGGTGGGAGACACGGTGCCGTTCGCGCGCTTGATCGCATGGGCTCGCAGGCTGCACTGCCTTCCCGGAGAGTTGGCCCGCCACCTGAAGGCCCGAGGGATCGTGTCGTCCTGTGACGATCTGCCGACCGGACTCACGCCGGACGAGGCCGCCGACCTCGTTGCCGGAGGTGTCGACATGCTGTGGATCGGCGATGTCGGCCTGAGCCGGCTGCTGAAGGCGTCGCTGCGGACCGGGCACTCGATGGCGCAGATCGTCGACTGGTACCGGGAATGGGGCATCGAGGCCCCCGACGTTGCCCAGCTGATCCGTGACGCCCTTGCCCGGGTGCCCATGGCCGACCCGTCCTGAGCACCGAATCCACCCGTGAACAGGGCTGCTTCGACCCGGCTCCTTGTTCTACAGTTCTGTAGAACAAAACGCACGGCGATCGGGGACGAGCATGGACGGGCCGCTTCGGCTGCCGCAGCAGGATCGGGCGGACTTCGAGACGGAGCTCGGGCGGGCGTTGTCCGCGCCGCGGGTGCGGGCTGCTCTGCGGGCGACGGGGGAGGACGCGCGGGGTGTGGAGCGGTTGCGGCGGGCGGCGCGGGACGACGTCGGGTTCGTGCTGGCCGCGGCGGCGCCGGAGTACGAGCGGTACGCGGCGCTGCGGGCGGATGCGGACGCGGTGGCGCGGTCGCCGAGGGATGTGCCGGCCCGGGAGCGGGCTTCGGGGTGGTGGGGTGTGCTGGGGGTGGTCGTGCCGATCATCGCGGTGACGGCGGCGGTGATCTTCCTGGTGCTGGGCTCCCTGCTGGGGCTGGTCGAGGACCTGGGGGTGCTGGCGGGGGCGCTGATGGACGCCGGGTGGGTGTCGGCCGGGGCGGGCGCGGTGAGTCTGCTGGTGGGCGGGCTGGGGTTGCTGGGTGCGGCCCGGTCGAGCGGGGCGGAGGCCGGGGAAGCGGCGGACGGGGCTGGGGAGCTGCGGCTGGCGCGGGAGGCCTGGCGGTCGGCGCTGGTGGAGCGCGGGCTGGTGCCGTACCTGGTGGCGCAGGCGGGTGCGGCGCCCGGTCAGCGGCGCTGATCGAGTCTCGCCGAGCGGGCGGCGTCGACGAGGAGTTGGGCGGCGCTCGGGGGGATGGCGAGGCGTCGGGCGATCCAGGGGGCCGGGCGGCCGGCCCGGGCGAGCATCCAGGCGGAGTACAGGTGGGCGAGCTGGGGCGCGTTCTCGGCGAGCAGCAGGGGGCGTACGGCCTCCATGGGGAAGCCTTCGAGGGCGCGGGCGCTGTACTCGCGGCCGTTGGGGCCGGGTGGGGGCAGTGGGAGCGGGCGGCGGAGGTCGATCCAGCGGCTGAGCAGCACCGCGCCGACGACCAGCAGGCCGGTGCCGGAGGCGCCGATCAGGATGCCGCCGATGACGGGGCGGTCGTCCTCCTCGGCCATGCCGAGGGCGATCTCCTCGAGGACGAGCAGGCCGAGCACGGTGAGCAGCACCGCGGCTTCGGCGGGGCGCGGGTGGGTCCGGGACGTCGTCATGCGGAACCTCTTCCTCGGCAGGGTGACCGGGGGTTTCGGGCGGGCGCGGCGATTCACCTTCCGTACAACGGCGGCGAGCGGCCCGGGGCACGCGTCACGGCTCTGGCGGTGAAATTGCGGACCGGAATTGACGGACCGTCAAATCGATGAGATCGGCGGCTGGTTGGCCGTCCGCGGGAGGTTCGGAGCGCACCTCCTTCCGGTCGGCCGCGCCTGAGTGGTGCGTTCGTCGACGGGGCGGGGGTCCCGCTGCGGGCGGGCTTCCGGGCTTCGGGCCAGCATAGCCCGGGCATGCCAACTTCGACATGCTTGTCGAAGTTGTGGAACCCCGGCTCGCAGTGGCGTGTCGGCCAGTGCCGGTGCGGCTACTTTGAGTACGGAGCTCCGCTTCCCCGGCCGGGTCCGACGGCCGTGGGGCCGTAGTGGCGCCGAGGGGCCGCAGTGGCGGGGGAGGACGGGACCGATGGGACGCACCAGCCGTCAGTTGCCGCGCTGACGGCACTGATCGCCCTGTTCGCGGCCGGCGTGCGGGTGCTCGGTCCGGAGGGGAGCACGGGCGCGAGCACGCCCGCCCGCGGACCCGGGCTCAGTGGCCGGGGCCCGCGGGCGGGCGGGAGGTCGGGAAGTCGGACGGGCAGTCGGGTGAACGTCGTCAGCGGGCCAGCAGGGGGAGTGGCGCGCCCGTGCGGGCGGGGAGTTCGAGGCGGGTGAGCAGCGCGGAGGGTGAGACCTCGACGACCCGGCAGCCGGCCCGGTGGCGGCAGTGCCGGGCGACGGAGCCGTGCCGCAGGCGGTCGAGGCGGCGGCGGGTGGCGGCGCCGAGGACGAGCAGGTCCTCCGGGCCGGTGACGGCGCCGACCAGGGCGGGGCCGGGCTCGGAGTCGATCACCAGGGGGTGGATGACCAGGTCGGACGGGTAGCCGCCGTAGGCCTGTTCGAAGGCGATGTCCAGGCGCCGGCGGGCGGCGTGCTCCAGTTCGGAGCGCGGGCGCAGGCCGTCCCGGTCGTTCGTCGCCCAGGCGGCGACGGGGACCAGGACGGACTGCTGCCGGGCCGCCTCGCCGACGGCGTGGTAGAGGGCGGCCAGACTGCTCAGTGATCCGCTCAGGCCGACGATCACTCGGGTGGTCCCGGTCATGGCCGTTCGCCTCCGTCTCTCCGGCGGTTCTCTCCATCGGGCTCCGCCGGTTCGGCACTCCTTGCTTCGGATGACTCCAGTGAACCCCGGAACGGACGCCTCCGTACCGCCGCTGACACCACCATGACGCAGGTCGCACACATCTTGACGGCCTTCTGACAGGGCCGTCGGGCTCCGCGGGCCGGTCCGTCAGCCCAGGCCCGGCACGAACTGGATGAGCAGGTCGATCGCCTTGATGCCGAGGAACGGCAGGACCAGCCCGCCCAGTCCGTACACCCGCAGGTTGCGCCGGAGCAGGTCGGTCGCGGAGGCGGGCTGGTAGCGCACGCCGCGCAGGGCGAGCGGGATCAGGGCGACGATGATCAGGGCGTTGAAGATGATCGCGGAGGCGATCGCCGAGGTGGGGCTGTGCAGTTCCATGATGTTGAGGTGGTGCAGCCCGGGGTGGGCGTTCGCGAACATCGCGGGGATGATCGCGAAGAACTTGGCCACGTCGTTGGTGATCGAGAAGGTGGTCAACGCTCCCCGGGTGATGAGGAGTTGCTTGCCGACCCGGACGATGTCGATCAGCTTCGCCGGGTTGGAGTCGAGGTCGACCATGTTCCCGGCCTCCTTGGCGGCCGGGGTGCCGGAGTTCATCGCGACGCCGACGTCGGCCTGGGCGAGTGCGGGGGCGTCGTTGGTGCCGTCGCCGGTCATCGCGACCATGTTCCCGGCGGCCTGTTCGCGCCGCAGGTGGGCGAGTTTGTCCTCCGGGGTGGCCTCGGCGAGCACGTCGTCCACTCCGGCCTCGGCGGCGATGGCGCGTGCGGTCAGCGGGTTGTCCCCGGTGACCATGACGGTGCGGATGCCCATCCGCCGCAGTTCGGCGAAGCGTTCGGCGATGCCCTCCTTCACCACGTCCTTGAGTTCGACCACGCCCAACGCCCTTGCGCCGTGCCGGTCGTGGACGGCGACCAGAAGCGGGGTGCCGCCGGCCCCGGCGATCCGGCCGACCAGTGGCTCGGCCTCCGCCGGCAGCCGCCCGCCGGAGTCCGCCACCCAGCGGGCGACGGCGCCGGCGGCGCCCTTGCGGATCAGGCAGGTGGTGCCGTCCGGCCAGGTGAGGTCGACGCCGCTCATCCGGCTGTGCGCGGTGAACGGCACGGGGTGCTGTTCGCCCAGTTCGCCGGGGGAGCGCGGCGGCACCCAGTACTGACGGTTCGTCAGTTCGATCAGCGACCGCCCCTCCGGGGTTTCGTCCGCGACGGAGGCCAACTGGGCGGCCTCGGCCAGCTGTTCGGTGGTGGCGCCGGGCAGCGGGTGCAGGGCGACGGCCCGGCGGTTTCCGTGGGTGATGGTGCCGGTCTTGTCGAGCAGCAGCACGTCCACGTCCCCGGCGGCCTCCACCGCCCGGCCGGAGAGGGCCACCACGTTGCGCTGGACCAGCCGGTCCATGCCGGCGATGCCGATCGCGGAGAGCAGGGCGCCGATCGTGGTCGGGATGAGCGCGACCATCAACGCGACGAGCACGATGGTGGTCTGGGGCGCGCCGGCGTAGATGGCCATCGGCTGGAGCGAGACCACCGAGAGCAGGAAGACGATGGTCAGCGAGGCCAGCAGGATGTTGAGCGCGATCTCGTTCGGCGTCTTCTGCCGGTCGGCGCCCTCGACCAGGGCGATCATGCGGTCCACGAAGCTCTGCCCGGGCCGGGAGGTGACCCGGACGACCAGGTGGTCGGAGAGCACCTTCGTGCCGCCGGTGACGCCGGTGCGGTCGCCGCCGGACTCGCGGATCACCGGGGCGGACTCCCCGGTGATCGCCGACTCGTCCACGCTGGCGACGCCCTCGACGACCTCGCCGTCCCGCGGGATCACCTCGCCGGCCGGGACGAGCACGATGTCGTGCAGCATCAACTGCTCGGCGGCGATCACCTCGTGGCGGTGGTCGCGGGTGCCGACCCGCCAGCGCAGCAGCCGCCGGGCGGTGGTGGCGGACTGGGCGCGGCGCAGGGACTCGGCCTGTGCCTTGCCGCGGCTCTCGGCGACGGCCTCGGCGAGGTTGGCGAACAGCACGGTCAGCCAGAGCCAGAAGGAGATCACCCAGGCGAAGACGCCCGGGTGCAGCACGGCGCTGATGGTGGTGAGCGCGGAGCCGGTCTCGACGACCAGCATCACCGGGTTGCGCATCATGGTGCGCGGGTGGAGCTTGCGGACGGCGGCGGGCAGCGCCTCGGCCAGTTGCCGGCGGGTGATCAGCCGGCGGCGGCCGCCGGGGGAGCCGGGCCGGTGGCTCGGCGGCGGCTCGGGCGCGGGGGTCGGGGTGCGGGCCGGGCGGCGGAACCGGTTCTGCCGGTCGGGGGTGGGGTCCGGGGTGGTGAGGGCCGAACGGCGCATCGTCTCGGGGGACCTTCCGGGCCGCCCGGTCGACTGCCGGGCGGTGGGTTCGGTGGGGCTGCGGGGACGGCGGAAAGCCCACCACCGGCGAACCGGGGAACATGCCCGCCTTGACGGGGCCCTGGCGGCGCGGAGCCCGTTCTTGACGGACCCCTGACACCCCGGCCGGGCCGCTGTCAGGGGGGCGTCAAGGACGGCGGCCGCGACGTACGCCATGCGTCAAGGACGGGTGCGGTCGGTGTGCGGAGGGTCTCCACTGGAGGGGTACGGCCCGCACGGGCCGCCACCCGAAGGGACTCCTGCCATGACCACCGCCACCGCCGTGATCGACGTCGACGAGCCGCTGGAACGGACGGTCCGCCCGGTGCCCGTCGCCTGGCGGCGGGACCGCCCCGAGCCGCCGGAACCGGCCCCGGCGGCCGACCGCGAGCGCACCCGTCCGGCGCACTGCCGGTTCGCGATGCACTACGAGGACTGACCGCCGCCCACCCCGAGGGCCGGCCCGTCGCCGAGTGGTCCGACCGGCCCGCCGCCGCGCGGGCCGGAGACGCGCGGCGGCGGAGCCGCGGCCCCCGGGGAGGACCGACCCGTCGCCCGCGCACCCACCCACAGGAGCAGCCGCCATGACCCAGCTCGTCGCCCCGCCCGCCCCCTCCGCCCCCGCCGACGCGCTCGGCGCCCCCTGGCCGGCCTCGGCGCGGCCCGGCCGGGGAGCCGAGCTGCTGGTCGGCGGGGTGGGGCTGGCCGAGGCCGCCGAGCGGTTCGGCACCCCGCTCTACGTGCTGGACGAGGCCGAGGTGCGGGGCCGGGCCCGGGCCTACCGGCGGGCGCTGCCGCACGCCGAAGTGCTGTACGCGGCCAAGGCGTTCCTCTGCAGCGCGATGGCCGACTGGGTGGAGCAGGAGGGGCTGGGGCTGGACGTCTGCTCGTCGGGCGAGCTGTGGCTGGCGGTCTCGGCGGGCTTCCCGGCCCAGCGGATCCTGCTGCACGGCAACGCCAAGTCCCCCGAGGAACTGCGGCTGGCCCGTCGGCTGCGGGTCGGACGGATCGTCATCGACGGCCCGGCGGAGATCGCGCGGCTGGCCGCGCTGGTGGCCGCCGACACGCCGCAGAAGGTACTGGTCCGGGTCGTCCCGGGGATCGCCGCCGGGCACCACGCGGCGGTGCGGACGGGCGTCGGCGGGCAGAAGTTCGGCTTCCCGGTCGAGGGCGGCGACGCGGCGGACGCCATCGCCCGGGTGCTCGACCAGCCGGGGCTCGAACTGGCCGGCCTGCACTGCCACCTGGGTTCGCAGATCACCTCGGTCGACCCCTACCTGTCGGCGGTGGACGCGATGGTGCGGCTGCTCGCCGAGGTGCGGGAGCGGCACGGCGTGGAGCTGCCGGAGCTGGACCTCGGCGGTGGCCACGGCATCCGCTACCTGGAGGGGGACGAGGAGCTGGACCTCGCCGAGTTCGCGGTGCGCGTCACCGACCGGCTGGCGGTGCGCTGCGCCGAGGCCGGGCTGGACGTGCCCCGGCTGATCGTCGAACCCGGCCGCGCGGTCGCCGGACCGGCCGCCGTGGCGGTCTACCGGGTGCTGTCCGTCAAGCACGGTGCCGACGGCCGGAGCTTCGTCGCGGTGGACGGGGGCATGAGCGACAACCCGCGCCCGGCCCTGTACGGATCGCCGTACGCGGTGAGGCTGGTCGGGCGCCGGTCGGAGGCGGGCGAGGCGAGGGCGGACGTGGTCGGCCGCCACTGCGAGGCCGGGGACGTGCTGGTCCGGGACGCCGCCCTGCCCGCCGACCTGCGCCCGGGCGACCTCCTGGCGATGCCGGCGGCCGGCGCCTACCAGCTGTCCATGGCGTCCGGCTACAACCTGGTCGGCCGCCCGGCCGTGGTCGCGGTGAAGGACGGCCGGGCCCGGCTGCTGATCCGCCGGGAGACGGTCGAGGACTTCCGGCTGCGCGAGGTCGGCCGCTGACCGGGTGCCGGCGGAGCCCGGCGGGTGAGGTCCGTGCCGCCGAAGTACCCGGTGTTCTCATCCGCCCGGGACGGCGGGCGGCGGTGTGTTCGGAGACCGGACCGGAACGAACTTGTGAGCTTTCGGCTGATGTTCTGTCACATGGGCGCGTTACGTTCCCTTCATGATGCGAATGACTCGTGTGTACTCCGTTGCGATCGTCGGCATGTCCGCCCTCCTGCTCACGGCCTGTGGCTCCTCGTCCTCCTCCTCGTCGTCCACGAAGACCACCGGGCCGGAGAGCACCGCCCCGAGCTCCGCCGCGTCGGGCTCCGCAGCCCCGACTGCCGCCGCCCCGAGCGCCACCGCCCCGGGCGGGGCGACCTCGGTGCCGGCCGACGCGCCGAAGACGCCCGCCCCGACGAAGACGGCGGGCGGCGCGGCGCCCGCCGGCGCGGTCAACACCGTGACCATCAAGGGCCCCGGTGGCGGCACCTACCAGCTCGAGGCGGGGGCCTGCCTGGGCGGCAAGTCGACGTCCGGCAAGCTCGTCCTGACGGCGGTGGGCACCGGTTCCACGAAGGCCAGTGCGATCATCACCTTCGACGGGGCGGGGACGATGAACGCGGTGATGACCATGGGCGAGGACGACCACGCCGTCGTGTGGGCCGGAGAGGCGCCGGTCGGCGCGGCGGCCGCCCGCACCCTGGACACCGTGACGTTCGCCGACCTGCCGGTCACCGACATGGCCGGAGGCGCGGCCACCGCCAGCGGCTACCTGAAGTGCGAGAGCCACGACGGACTGCTCTGAACGGAGCTGCGCGAGAAGTCGGACGGGCCGACTTCTCGCCGATCGCTTGGGTGCCGATGCCGCAGGCGCAGTCCAGCACCTCGGCGGGGCGGTC
>NZ_JBEZUT010000056.1:0-33777 GCF_040636595.1 Kitasatospora sp. NPDC036755 | reverse complement strand
GCGGCCGCGGTGCCCGCGGCGGCGGCCGGCAGGCCGACCGCGCCGAGCAGCGTCACGCCGGCGGCGAGAGCTGTACGGAATCTGGAAATGGGAGCCCCCCTGGGCCTTTTGGAACGCTTGTCACGCATGTCGGCCCCCCACGGTCGGGATGGATCGCATGGAGAGCGTGCGGATCATTCCACGGCGCCGGAGCCCTCGCCAAGGAGGTTTCCGCGGGCCTCCGGGGCGGACGGCGACGGCCCCGGTGCCGGGCGCGGGGCTCGGTACCGGGGCCGTTCGTGCGGAGTGGTCAGTACGCCTGGTAGCCGTACGAGTCGACCACGAGGTGCAGCGGGGCGCCGCTCGCGTTGTAGAGCGACACCTTGCCGTCCTTCAGCGGGACCACGACCTGGTTGGCGACGGTCTCCCCCGGCAGGAAGTTGAGGTTCGAGGCGTTCGGCGCCGCGTCCCCGTACGGGTAGACGGTGAGGTGGCCCTCGGCGCCCGGCTCGACGGCGGTGACGTTCAGGGTCATCCCGGCGACGTAGGGGAAGTCCGTGGGGTCCAGGGTGATGGTGCCCCAGGCCGGGATGGGCGTCCGGAGGCCCGTGCGGGTGTCGAGCAGTCGCCGGGGGCCGTCGGGGTGGTAGCTGACCTTGCCCTCGGCGGCGTAGTAGCCGGCGAGGTCGGCGATCAGGTGGACGGTGCCGCCGGAGGCGTTGTGGAACGACACCTTGCCGTCCTTCACCGGGACGGTCACCAGGTTCGGGGTCGTCCGCCCGGCGGTCCAGTTGAGGTTGGAGGCGTTCGGCGCCTCGTCACCGTGCGGGTACACCGTGAGGTGCCCGTCGGTCTGCGGCTCGGTCACCGTGACGTTCATCGTCACGGCGGTGACACCGGCCGCCGGGACGCCCGCGAGGCCGGTCACCGGGAGGTCGACGGTGCCCCGGGCGGGCACCGCCTGCGCCGCGGGGACACCGATCGGCGCCCGGGTGTCCAGCAGCCGCGTCGGGCCCTGCGGGTGGAACAGCGAGCCCTGCGGGCTGTAGTAGCCGGCCAGGTCGGCGATCAGGTGCACGGTGCCGCCGGAGGCGTTGTAGAACGACACCTTGCCGTCCTTCACCGGCACCGTCACCAGGTTGGCGACGGTGCGCCCGGCCGTCCAGTTCAGGGCGGAGCTGTCCCACTGCGGGGCGTCGTGCGGGTAGACCCGCAGGTGGCCCTGGACCTGGGGGTCGGTGACCGTCACGTTGATCGTCACCGCCGTCAGTCCCTCCGCGGGGACGCCGGCGACGCCCGCCACCGGGAGGTCGACGGTGCCCCAGGCGGGTACGGCCTGCGCCGCGGGGACACCGATCGGCGCCCGGGTGTCCAGCAGCCGCGTCGGGCCGGCCGGGGTGAACCCGCTGCCGATGAAGGCCCGTTCGGTCGCGCCGCGGTCGCGGATGCCCCTGCCGGTACCGGTGTTGGGGACTGTCAGGTCGTCGCCGGGCGCCTTGTCGTCGAAGTCGGTGGGAAGCATGCCCGGGGCGTTCTCGTCCGCCGAGTCGACCTTGTGGTCCAGCGGCGCGTCCGGGCCCCGGTCCACCTGGCTGGGCGCCACGAAGTCGTGCGCCCCCTGGCCGGTGGCCGCGGTGAACGCCTCCTGCGAGGTGTACGGGCTGTCGGCCCAGCTGTAGGCCGCGCCGCCGCTGCGCGGGTCGACCACGTTGTAGTCGACCTTGGTGCCCGTGGTGGAGTTCGCCGCGACCGTGATCCCGGTGGCGACGGCGGCCTGGGAGCCGCAGGACCTCGAGCCCATCGCGGTGTTCACCACGTTGTTCTCGACCACGGCGCCGGTCGAGGTGCCGTCCAGCACGATGCCCTGGGAGCAGGGAACGTCGACGGTGTTGGCGACCACGACGGTGTTCGGGGCGTCCTTCACCAGGATGCCGGGCGCGGTCGCGCGCCCCGCGTCGATCTTGTGCACCTGGTTGGTGGTGATGACCGTCCCGGTGGAGCCGCCGTCCACGGTGACCGCCGGGGCCTGGCCGGAGCCCATCCAGCCGCGCCCGAAGCGCACGTCGGCGGAGCCGTTGGTGACGTGCACGGCGGCGCCCGTGGAGATGGTCATCCGGTCGAAGGACACGTCGCGGGCCCCGTCCACCAGCACGGCGGTCTTCGGGGCGGCCACGGTGAGGATGAGGTTCTCGAAGCGGAGGTGGTCGGCGCCCTTGACGACGAGTCCGTCCGCGGGGTTCGTCCGGTCTCCGATCTGCGCGCCCGTGGCCATCGGGGTGGTGTGGACGTTCCGGCCTCGGAAGGTGATCGGCGCCTCGGCGGTGCCCGACCGGGTGATGGTCGGGTTCTCGTTGTAGGTGCCGTCGGCGATCTCGACCGTCTGGCCCGGCTGGGCGGCGGCGGCCGCCGCGCCGATGGTGCAGTACGGCGCCGACTCGGTGCCGGCGCCGCTGTCGGTGCAGCCGGTCGTGCGGTTGACGTGGAGCGTGGTGCTCGCCGCGGCCGCGCCGCTCGTGGAGACGGCCGGCAGGCCGACCGCCGCGAGCAGCGTGGCACCGGCGGCGAGGACCGTGCGGAATCTGGAAATGTGGGCCCCCCTGGGCACTGTGAGGCGATGGTGGTGCTTTTGCCCTCTCTTGGTCTTTCCTTGATCGACTTGAGGGCGGAGGGGATCCTGCCACAGCCGGATGGCCCTGCCAATGCGGATGTCACAGCTCGCGGAAACACGGCGACGGCCCCGGTGCCGAGCGCTGGGCTCGGCACCGGGGCCGTCGGGGGCGGGCGGGGTCAGTACGCCTGGAGGCCGAAGAGGTCGACCACGAGGTGCAGCGGAGCGCCGCTCGCGTTGTAGAACGAGACCTTGCCGTCCTTGACCGGGACGACCACCTGGTTGGGGATGGTCTCCCCCGGCAGGAAGTTCAGGTTCGAGGCGTTCGGCGCCGCGTCACCGTGCGGGTACACGGTGAGGTGGCCCTCGGCGCCCGGCTCGGTGACCGTCACGTTCAGGGTCAGCGCCGCGATGTTCGGGTAGTCGCCGGCCGGGATGTCCACCGTGCCCCAGGCCGGGACGGTGCCCGCGGAGCGGACGCCGGACTCCGACCAGGTGTCGGTACGGGTGTCGAGGATCCGGATCGGCCCGGTCGGGCGGTAGGTCACCTTGCCCTCGGCGCTGTAGTAGCCGGCGAGGTCGGCGATCAGGTGGACGGTGCCGCCGGAGGCGTTGTGGAACGACACCTTTCCGTCCTTCACCGGCACCGTCACCAGGTTCGGAATCGTCCGCCCGGCAGGCCAGTTGAGGTTGGAGGCGTTCGGCGCCTCGTCACCGTGCGGGTACACCGTGAGGTGCCCGTCGGCCTGCGGCTCCGTCACCGTCACGTTCATCGTCACCGCCGTCACACCCGACGCCGGAACCCCCGCCACACCGGTGACGGGCAGGTCGACGGTGCCCCAGGCGGGCACGGCCTGCGCCGCCGGGACACCGATCGGCGCCCGGGTGTCCAGCAGCCGCGTCGGGCCCTGGGCGTGGAACAGCGAACCCTTGGTGCTGTAGTAGCCGGCCAGGTCGGCGATCAGGTGCACGGTGCCACCGGAGGCGTTGTGGAACGACACCTTGCCGTCCTTCACCGGCACCGTCACCAGGTTCGGAATCGTCCGCCCGGCAGGCCAGTTCAGGTTGGACGCGTTCGGCGCCTCGTCACCGTGCGGGTACACCGTGAGGTGCCCGTCGGCCTGCGGCTCCGTCACCGTCACGTTCATCGTCACCGCCGTCACACCCGACGCCGGAACCCCCGCCACACCGGTGACGGGCAGGTCGACGGTGCCCCAGGCGGGCACGGCCTGCGCCGCCGGGACACCGATCGGCGCCCGGGTGTCCAGCAGCCGCGTCGGGCCCGCCGGGGTGAACACACTGCCCACGTCCTGCATCTCGTAGGCGCCGCGGTCCCGGATGCCGCTGCCCGTACCGGTGTTGGTCACCGTCGGGTCGTCCACCGGGGCCCAGCCCCCGCGGTCGGTCGGCAGCATGCCCGGGGCGTTCTCGTCCGCCGAGTCGATCCGGTGGTCGGCCGGGGCGTCCGGCCCCTTCGGTACGTAGGTCGGGGCGACGAAGTCGTGCGTGCCCTGCCCGGTGTTCGCGGCGAGCTGGTCCGGGGTGGTGAGGGCGGTGCCGGCCCAGCTGTAGGCCGCGCCGCCGCTGCGCGGGTCGATCAGGTTGTAGTCGACCTTGGTGCCCGTGGTGGAGTTCGCCGCGACCGTGATCCCGGTGGCACCGGCCGGGGTGGTGCAGGCCGTGTTCTGGTTCTGCGCGGTGTTCACCACGTTGTTCTCGACCACCGCACCGGTCGAGGTGCCGTCCAGGACGATCCCGGCGGAACAGGGCGCGTTGACGGTGTTGGCCACCACGACGGTGTTCGGCGCGTCCTTGACCAGGATGCCGGTCGAGTCGGTGACGCTGTTGGGCTGGACCACGTTGGTGGTCAGGACCGTCCCGGTGGAGCCGCCGTCGACCTGGAGGAGCGGGCCCGGCGCGTAGCTGAAGTCGCCGCGGGCCCAGGTGACCTTGTCGGAGGCGCCGGTGATGCGGACTCCGCCGCCCGAGGCCGCGATGTTCGTGAAGGAGACGTCGTGTCCGCCGTCGACCACGACGGACGGCCGCTGGTAGCTGTGCACCACCAGGTTCTCGAAGCGCAGGTGGTCGGCGCCCTTGACCACGATGGCGCTGTCCGGGTAGTTCGGCGCCCCGCCGGTGAGCGAGGCGACGCCGCCCGCCGTGTGCTCCTGGGCCTGGCTGCGGAAGGTGATCGGAGCGTCGGCGGTACCGGAGCGGGTCACCGTCACCGCGGTGTCGCTGTAGGACCCGGCCCCGATCTCGACGGTCTGCCCCGGCTGGACGGCCGCCGCGGCGGCCGCGACGTGGCAGAACGGCGCGGCCTGGGTACCGGTGCCGCTGTCGGTGCAGTGCGCACCCGCGGCGTTGTTGACGTGGAGCGTGCTGCCCGCCGCGGCCGCGCCACCCGCACCGACGGCCGGCAGGCCGACCGCCCCGAGCAGTGTCGCACCGACGGCGAGAGCCGTACGGAATCTGGAAATGGGAGTCCCCCTGGGCGAACTTGAAGCGCCTGCGGCGCGTTCCGACCCCCCGTGTCCTGAATTGATCGACTGGAGGGCGGAGCGGATCATCGCACAGCCGGAGAGGCCTCGCCAACGGCAAGTCCGCAGGCCGCCGGGCTGTACGCGAACGGCCCCGGCACCGAGCGCGGGGCTCGGTGCCGGGGCCGTCGGGAGCGGGCGGGATCAGTACGCCTGGTAGCCGAACAGGTCGACGATCAGGTGCAGCGGAGCACCGCTCGCGTTGTAGAACGAGACCTTGCCGTCCTTGACCGGGACGACCACCTGGTTGGGGATGGTCTCCCCCGGCAGGAAGTTCAGGTTCGAGGCGTTCGGCGCCGCGTCACCGTGCGGGTACACGGTGAGGTGGCCCTCGGCGCCCGGCTCGGTGACCGTCACGTTCAGGGTCAGCGCGGCGACGTTCGGGATCTCGCCGACCGGGATCTCCACCGTGCCCCAGGCCGGGACGGTGCCCGCGGGGCGGGCCTCCGCGTCCCAGTTGGCGTCCTGGCGGGTGTCCAGGAGGCGGTACGGCCCGGCCGGGCGGTAGCTGACCTTGCCCTCGGCGCTGTAGTAGCCGGCGAGGTCCGCGATGAGGTGCACCGTGCCACCGGAGGCGTTGTAGAACGACACCTTCCCGTCCGTCACCGGCACCGTCACCAGGTTCGGGATCGTCCGCCCCGCGACCCAGTTCAGGTTCGACGCGTCCGGCGCCTTGCCGCCGTGCGGGTACACCGTGAGGTGCCCGTCCTGCTCCGGGTCGGTGACCGTCACGTTCATCGTCACGGCGGTGACACCGGCCGCCGGGACGCCCGCGACGGCGGTGACCGGCAGGTCGACGGTGCCCCAGGCCGGGACGGCCTGCGCCGACGGGACACCGATCGGCGCCCGGGTGTCCAGCAGCCGCGTCGGCCCCTGCGCGTGGAACAGCGAACCCTTGGTGCTGTAGTAGCCCGCGAGGTCCGCGATCAGGTGCACCGTGCCACCGGAGGCGTTGTAGAACGACACCTTCCCGTCCGTCACCGGCACCGTCACCAGGTTCGGGATCGTCCGCCCCGCGACCCAGTTCAGGTTCGACGAGTTCGGCGCCGCGTCCCCGTGCGGGTAGACGGTCAAGTGGCCGTCGGCGCCCGGCTCGGTCACCGTCACGTTCAGGGTCACGGCGGTCACGCCCTCCGCCGGAACGCCCGCGACGCCGGTCACCGGGAGGTCGACGGTGCCCCAGGCCGGGACCGCCTGGGCCGCCGGGACGCCGATCGGCTGACGGGTGTCCAGCAGCCGGGTCGGACCGGCCGGGGTGAACGCGCTGCCCACGTCCTGCATCTCGTAGGCTCCGCGGTCGCGGAATCCGCGGCCGGTCCCGGTGTTGGGCACCGTCACGTCGTCCACCGGCGCCCAGGCCCCACGGTCGGAGGGCAGCATGCCGGGGGCGTTCTCGTCCGCCGAGTCGACGGTGACGTCCAGCGGCGCGTCCGGGCCCTTGTGGACCCACGACGGGGCGACGAAGTCGTGCGCGCCCTGGCCGGTGGCGGCGGTGAACGCCTGCTGGGTGGCGTACAGGGTGCCGCCCCAGTGGTAGGCCGCGGCATCGCTGCGCGAGTCGACCACGTTGTAGTCGGCCTTGAGGCCCGGGAAGGAGTTCACCGCGACGGTGATCCCGGTGGCGCCGGTGGCCTTGGCCCCGCAGGAGTTCTCCAGGATGGCCGCCGTGTTCACCACGTTGTTCTCGACGACCGCACCGGTCGAGGCGCCGTCCAGCACGATCCCGCCGGAGCAGTTCGTGTTCAGCGAGTTGCTCACCACGACGGTGTTCGGCGAGTCCTGCACCACGATGCCGGTGGCGTTGGGCTGCACCATGTTGGTGGTCAGAACGGTTCCGGTGGAGCCGCCGTCGACGGTGATCGCCGGGCCCATCGAGCCGACGCTGCCCCGCCCGAACACCACCTTGTCGGACGCACCGGTGATCCGGACGCCGGTGCCCCCGAAGACGGCGGTGTTGTCGAACACCACGTCCCGGGCGCCGCTCACCACGATCGACGGCCGCTGGTAGCCCACGTCGAACGTCAGGTTCTCGAAGCGGACGTGCTGGGCACCCGTGACGAAGAAGCCGTTGGTCTGCCGGTTCCACCCACCGATGCGGGCACCGCCGCCCGGGCTGTTCTCGTTCTTCCTCGCCCGGAAGGTGATCGGCGCCTCCACCGTGCCCGACCGGGTGATGGTCAGGTCCTCGGGGTACGTGCCGTCGGCGATGTCCACCGTCTGCCCCGGCTGCGCGGCGGCGGCGGCCGCCGCGATGGTGCAGTAGGGCGCCGACTGGGCGCCGGTGCCGCTGTCGGTGCAGTGCGCACCCGCGGCGTTGTCGACGTGGAGCGTGCCGCCCGCCGCGGCCGCGGTGCCCGCGGAGACGGCCGGCAGGCCGACCGCCCCGAGCAGCGTCACGCCGACGGCGAGAGCCGTACGGAATCTGGAAATGGGAGCCCTCCTGGGCGACTTGAAGCGCGGAATGACGCCTTTGCCCCCTGTTGGCCAGTCCTTGATCAACTTGAGGCGGAGCGGATCATTCCACACCCGGAGGGGCCGCGCCAACGACAATTCCGCGGGCCGCCCACCGCACGCGGAACGGCCCCGGCACCGAGCGCTGGGCTCGGTGCCGGGGCCGTCGGGTGCCCGGGTGCGACGTCGAACTCCGCTGCGCGCACGGGAAGTCGGCCGGGCCGACTTCCCGTGCCGGGCGCTACCGGCCCGGGCGGACGGTGATGTCGGTGATCTCCGCGTCCCGGGAGGCGTCGAGGGCCGCGAGGATCGCCCTAGCGACGGACTCGGGCTCGATCCAGCGGTCCGCGGCGTACTCCTTGCCCTCCTGCTGGTGCACCTTGACCTGCATCGCGGTGGCGGTGCGGCCGGGGTAGACCGAGGTGACCCGGACCCCGTTGGCGTGCTCCTCCTGGCGCAGCGAGTCCGCGAGCGCCTTGAGGCCGTGCTTGCTGGCCGCGTACGCGGACCACTCGGCGTGGGCGTTGAGGCCGGCGCCGGAGTTCACGAACAGCACGTGGCCCTTGGCGAGCCGCAGGGACGGCAGCAGGAGGCGGGTCAGCTCGGCGGGGGCGACGAGGTTGACGTTGAGCGTCTCCTGCCAGGCCTTGGGGGTCAGGTCGCCGACCGGGCCGAGCTCGACCGTGCCCGCGACGTGCAGCAGCGAGTCCAGCCGGACGGGCAGCTGCTGGTGCCCGAAGGCCCAGGACAGCTTGCCCGGGTCCCCGAGGTCGCCGGCCAGGGTCTTCGCCCCGGGGAAGCGCTCGCGCAGTTCGGCGGCCCGACGGGCGTCGCGGGCCAGCAGCCAGAGCTCGTCCCCGCGCTCGGCGAGTTTCCCGGCCAGGACGGCGCCGATGCCGGAGCCGGCGCCGGTGATCAGATGTGCAGCCATGGTCCCGATCCTCTCAGGCCTTGAGCTGGGCGAAGACCTCGGCGGGCGTGTCCGCGAAGGTGATCAGCTCGGCCAGCGGGCGCGGCAGGAAGCCCTCGGTGTCCATCCGCTCCATCTGGGTGCGCAGGCCCGAGTAGAAGCCCTCGGTGTCCAGGACGACGACCGGCTTGTCGAACATCCCGTGCTTCTTGAGCTCCAGCACCTCGGTCACCTCGTCCAGGGTGCCCAGCCCGCCGACCAGCACGACGATCGCGTCCGCCCGCGAGGCGAGCTCCCGCTTGCGCTCGGGGAGGTCGGCCGTCCACACCAGCTCGTCGGCGCCGACGTACGCCTTGTGCCGCAGCATCTCGACCATCACGCCGACCAGCCGGCCGCCGGAGGCCTTCACCTCGTCGGCCAGCAGCCCCATCAGCCCGGCGTTCGAGCCGCCCCAGACCAGGGTGTGGCCGCCCTCCCCCAGCAGCCGGGCGAACTCCGCGGCGGGGGCGGAGTAGCGGTCGTCGAGCGAGTACGCGGAGCAGAAGACAGAGATGTTCATAGTGTCGTCTGGTCTATCACGCCCCCGGCACACCGCTCACCGCTATTACCCGCACGTGGCCCCGGGAGCGGACGGTCGGGGGCCGGCCAGTGCTTCGGCGGGCTCGCGGACGGGTCCACGACTCGTAGGCGGTTCTGGTGCGAGGGGTCGATCGAGGTGAGCGATATCAGCAGCTGACCGGAGGCCCTCTCCAACTCGCCCAGCGCGTGCGGCAGTCCCGCGCACACCGTCGCGACGGCGACCCCGAGCCCCACCAGACCGCCGTGCTTGTGGTTGTGACGGTACTCGATCCGGTGCAGCCCGGACGCGGCGATCGCGGCCACCTCCAGTGGCCGGGCCATCTGCTTGGTGTCGTTGGTGATCACGGCGTGGAAGCCCGCCGAGGCGGCCCTCGCGTAGAGCTCGACATCCTTGGTACCCGCCCAGCCGTCGATCTCGGCCACGTGCCGGAGTTCGTGCCGCTTCACGAGCAGCCGTGCCATGTGGACCAAGGGGAGCGGGACGTTCTCGTCGAGCAGGATCCTCAAGACGCGGCCTGCCGGGGCCCCTCGTCCGCGTAGCTGTCCACGTAGGCCGTGAAGTCTGCCGCGTCTCGCGCCGCCTCCGGGGCGACACCGGGGTAGAAGTCCTTCACCGACTCCGGTGGGATGCCGTCCTTCAGGAGCGAGGCGACCTCGGAGGCGGGAATCCGCGTTCCCTCGATCACCGGCTCACCGCCACGCACCAGCGGGTCGACGGTCAGGTGGTTCCGGGGGCGCAGCAGGGCCGGGATCTGGCGGCCGTTCCGGTAGAACGGCTGCAGCACGTCGACCAGGTCGTGGATGACCACGTTGCCGCGCCTGCGGACCAGATCGACCGCGTGATCGGGCGCCGCGAGGTAGATCGTGCCGTCCCCGGCCACCAGCCGGTAGCTGGACAGGTGCTTCTGCTCGTCGAGACCGTCACGCAGGGTGTCCAGCGCGCGACGGATCTTCTGGAGCGACGCCTCCTGGCGCAGCCGGACGCAGATGCGGAGGGCGACGACGTCCCGGAACGAGTAGAGGATCGGCCGCGCCGCGGAGAGCTCGGGCACCAGGACGGCACCCTGTGAGGCTGTGGCCTTCCGCCAGTGCGAGAGCTGGCGCAGGGTGGCGCCGGACAGCGCCGCTGCCAGCCTCGGCTCGTAGGACACTGCGGCACCTCCACTCCGTGTACGGGCCTGGAACCGACCGTAGTTCATGGTCCCGTACGGTCGGCGGGCCCGCCATCATTTCACCCGAACGAGGTGCCGGACCGTGAAGGCCCCGATGCCCGGCGGCCTGCTCCGCGAGCAGGCCGCCGGGTCAGAGCAGGTGTCGGCCGTCATGGGTGCGGATGGTCGGTGCGGTGTCGTCGCGGAGTGCGTCCAGGACGCGTACGGCGTAGACCTCGGCCATCCGGTCGGAGACCGCATCGAGGACGCCCACCGCTGGTGGGAGGAGCACGGCTGCCCCGGCCCCGAGCGGTTCGGCCTCACGGTCACCGAGTAGGCCCAGTGGGCCTGGCTGGACTCCCCCGCGGACGTGCTCCCGCTCAGGCGGTGACGGCCGGGCGTTCCGTCGTGGCGATGGTGGCCGAGCCGACGACGCGGGTGCCGTCGTAGAGGACCACGGCCTGGCCGGGGGCGATGCCCCGCACCGGGGTGTCCAGCCGCACCCGCAGCTCGCCGTCCACGACCGAGGCGCTCACCGGCACCTCCTCGCCGTGGGCCCGCAGCTGGGCGGTGTAGCGGCCGTCGGCCAGGGGCTCGGTGCCGCACCAGCGGGGGCGGATGGCCGTCAGCCCGGTGACGTCGAGGCCCTCCACCGGGCCGACGGTGACGGTGTTGTTCACCGGGGAGATGTCCAGCACGTACCGCGGCTTGCCGTCGGCGGCCGGGCGGCCGATCCGCAGGCCCTTGCGCTGGCCGATGGTGAAGCCGTACGCCCCGTCGTGCTCGCCCAGCTTGGTGCCGTCGACGTCGAGGATGTCGCCCGTCGCGGTGCCGAGGTGCTTGGCCAGGAAGCCCTGGGTGTCGCCGTCCGCGATGAAGCAGATGTCGTGGCTGTCGGGCTTCTTCGCCACGGCCAGGCCCCGGCGCTCGGCCTCCTCGCGGATGGCGTCCTTGGTGGTGTCGCCGAGCGGGAAGAGCGAGTGGGCGAGCTGGTCGGCGTCGAGCACGCCGAGCACGTACGACTGGTCCTTGGCGCCGTCCACGGCACGGTGCAGCTCGCGGGAGCCGTCCGGCAGGTCGACGATCCGGGCGTAGTGGCCGGTGCAGACGGCGTCGAAGCCCAGCGCGACGGCCTTGTCCAGCAGCGCCGCGAACTTGATCTTCTCATTGCAGCGCAGGCAGGGGTTGGGGGTGCGCCCGGCGGCGTACTCGGCGACGAAGTCGTCGATCACGTCCTCGCGGAAGCGCTCGGCGAGGTCCCACACGTAGAAGGGGATGCCGATCACGTCGGCCGCGCGCCAGGCGTCCCGGGAGTCCTCGATCGTGCAGCAGCCGCGCGCGCCGGTCCGGAAGGACTGCGGGTTGCTGGACAGCGCCAGGTGGACGCCGGTCACCTCGTGCCCGGCTTCGACGGCGCGCGCGGCGGCGACGGCGGAGTCGACTCCGCCGGACATCGCCGCAAGGACGCGCAGACGGCCGGTGGAGGGAGTGGTCGGGGCACCCGGGAAGTCAGTCATGGTGAGTACAAGCCTACGGTGCTCCCGAACATGCCCAGCCGAAAGCACCAGCCGGACGAACTACCGCCGCACCGAGGCCAGCCCGGCGTTGCGCGCCCGCTGCACCGCCGGCCCGATGGCCTCCGCCAGCGCCGTCACGTCCTCCCGCACCGAGGTGTGCCCGAGCGAGAACCGCAGCGAGGCACGCGCCAGCAGCGGGTCGACGCCCATGGCGAGCAGCACGTGGCTGGGCTGCGGAACCCCTGCGGAGCAGGCCGAGCCGGTGGAGCACTCGATGCCCTGGGCGTCCAGCAGCATCAGCAGGGCGTCGCCCTCGCAGCCGGGGAAGGAGAAGTGGGCGTTGGCGGGCAGCCGGCCCTCGGCGGACGGGTCGCCGTTGAGGATCGCGTCCGGGACGGCGTCCAGCACGGAGGCCACCAGGTCGTCCCGCAGCGCGCCCAGGGTGACGGCGTGCTCGGCCCGGTGCGCCACGGCCCAGGCCGCGGCGGCCGCGAAGCCGGCCGCGCCGGGGGCGTCCAGGGTGCCGGAGCGCACGTCGCGCTCCTGCCCGCCGCCGTGCAGCAGCGGTACGGGCGTGGCGCCCCGGGAGAGCAGCAGCGCGCCGATGCCGAACGGGCCGCCGATCTTGTGCCCGGTGACGGTGAGCGCGGTGAGCCCGGATTCGGCGAAGGAGACCGGGACCTGACCGAGCGCCTGCACCGCGTCGGCGTGCACCGGGATGCCGTACTCGGCCGCCACGGCGGTCAGTTCGCGCACCGGCTGGACGGTGCCGACCTCGTTGTTGGCCCACATCACGGTGACCAGCGCCACCGAGGCCGGATCGCGTTCGACCGCCTCGCGCAGCGCCTCCGGGTGCACCCGGCCGTGGCCGTCCACCGGCAGGTACTCGACGTCGGCGCCCTCGTGCTCGGAGAGCCAGTGCACCGCGTCCAGCACCGCGTGGTGCTCGACCGGGCTGCACAGCACCCGGGTGCGGGCCGGGTCGGCGTCCCGGCGGGCCCAGTACAGGCCCTTGACCGCCAGGTTGTCGGATTCGGTACCGCCGCCGGTGAGCACGATCTCGCTGGGGCGGGCGCCCAGCGACTCGGCCAGCGACTCCCGGGACTCCTCGACCACCCGGCGGGCCCGGCGGCCGGCCGCGTGCAGGGCCGAGGCGTTGCCGACCACCCCCAGGTGCGCCGACATCGCGGCGATCGCCTCGGGCAGCATCGGCGTGGTCGCCGCATGGTCCAGGTATGGCATAACCATCCGATTGTAGAGCGCGGCACCGTACGCCCTTCCAGGGCTACGCACTGATCCGGCCACCCGCGCCGCACCGCCGCCGCCGCACCGCCGCCGCACCGCGGGCGCACCGCCGTGACCAAGCCCCGCGCACCGCCGCCGGACGCCCGCGTCCGGCACTGGTTTGTACCACTGAGCCACCCAGCGGTTAGCCTGACGCCACCAGTCAGCCGGATCCACGGGAAACGCCATGTCGCAGTCGGTCGACCGCGCGCTGACCCTGCTCGACGCACTCGGCGACGCGCCGCTCTCGCTGGAGCAGGCCGCCAGCAGCCTCGGGGTGCACAAGTCCACCGCCCTGCGGCTGCTGCGCACCCTGGAGGAGCACGGATTCGCCCGCCGCCAGCCGGACCTGCGCTACCGGATCGGCGGCCGGGTGCTCTCGCTGGCCCACCGCGCGCTGGAGGACTTCGACGTCCGGCAGGTCGCCGCGCCGTACCTGGCCGCGCTCAACGCCCGCTGCGGCTTCACCGTCCGGCTCGCCGTCCTGCACGAGGGCGAGGTGCTCTACCTGGACGAGGTGGCCGGGCAGCCGGGCGCCGAGCCGTCCAGGATCGGGCGCCGCGCGCCGGTCGACGGGACGGCGGTCGGCCGGGTGCTGCTCGCCGGGCTGTCCGCGGACGACGCCCCCGGGGAGCCCGAGCTGGCGGCGGTGCGCCGCCGCGGCTGGGCCGCCGAGTCCCGCGAGCACCGGGAGCCGGTGACCTGCGTGGCCGCGCCGGTGGCGGGCAGCGGCGGACGGACGGTGGCGGCCTGCGCGCTGAGCGCCCCGGCGAGCGAGGTGCCGCCGGCCGAACTGGCCCGGATGGTGCCGGAACTGCTCTGCACCGCCGAGGCGATCTCGCTCGCGTACGGCGGCTCGCCTACTCCTCGCTGGTGCGAGACCCGTTGCGGTGCCAGGCACGCGGGGCCCGCCAGCCGTACTTCAGGGCGAGCATCCGCAGCCCGAAGGCGGTGAGCGCGGCGGCGGTGCCGGTCACACCGGTGAGGCGGTCGGCGGCGATCAGCAGCGCGACCACGGTGGCGCCGACCAGGGCGGGGACGGCGTAGATCTCCCGGTCCCAGCGCAGCAGCGAGGGGATCTCCCCGGCCAGCACGTCGCGGATCACCCCGCCGCCGGCCGCGGTCACCATGCCGAGCGCGATCGCGGCGACGGCGCCGAGTCCGAAGTCGTGGGCCTTGGCGGTGCCGGTCACGCAGAACAGCCCGAGCCCGAGGGCGTCCAGGGTCTGCACCGCCCGGTTGATCCGCTCGACCTCCGGGTGCAGGAAGAACACCACCAGGGCGGCGCCGAGCGGGGTCACGAAGTAGCCGAGGTTGGTGAACGCGGCGACCGGGGTCGCGCCGATCACCAGGTCGCGCATCACCCCGCCGCCCAGGGCGGTGACCTCGGCGAGGACACAGATCCCGAAGATGTCCATGTTCTTGCGGACGGCGAGCAGGCCCCCGGAGAGGGCGAAGACGAAGATGCCGACGAGGTCCAGCGACTGCTGCACGTCGGACGGGAAGAGCTGGGATGTCACCGTCCATGTGTACCCGATGCGGCCTGGTGCTCCGGTGCACGTCCACGGTCCGGATACGAACGCCCCGCCGGAGTCCGGACGCGTGCTTCCCTGCCCGTGGCGCCGGGCGGATTCCGCTAGCCTCCGCCTGTGAAGCTCGTGAAGCCCCGGTCGACGCCGGACCCGACACCGGCCCCCGCCGGCCCGCCGCCGGAGTCACCGCACCCGGAGTCGCCGGAGTCGAAGCCGCCGCGCTCCCCCTCCGCAGCCCGGCTCGGCTGGCTGGACGCGCTGCGCGGCATCGCCGCCCTCGCCGTCGCCATGCACCACTTCGGGCTGATGGACAAGATCCCGCACGCGAGCCGGGTGCCGCGGTACCTGGACCTCGGTTTCTTCGGCGTGATGCTGTTCTTCCTGGTCAGCGGCTACATCATCCCGGCCTCGCTGGAACGGCGCGGTGACGTCCGGGCGTTCTGGACGGGGCGGTTCTTCCGCATCTACCCCGCGGTGGCCGTCGCGGTGGTGGCGAGCCTGCTGGTGCTGCCCCGCGGTGACCAGATCGTCCAGGGCTTCACCTTCGAGCATCCGGCGCTGTCGTTCGCCGCCAACGGCCTGCTGCTGCAGGACCTGCTGGGGGTTCCCAGCACGCTCGGGGTGATGTGGTCGCTCACCTACGAGATGGTCTTCTACTACTTCGTGTCGGCCCTCTTCGTGCAGGGGTGGCACCGGCGCAGCGCGCCGATCACGGTCGGCTTCGCCGCCGCCGCCCTGGTGCTCGGCACCTGGCTGCCGATCGGCGGCATCTCGGTGGACCTCCCGGCCACCAGGAACCTGGTGGTGGCCGGCGGGATCGTGGTGCTGATGGCGATGGCCTGCATCGCCACCGCCCGCCCGGACCTGACCCGTTGGGGCGCGCTGCTGCTGGGCGGCCTGGGCCTGGTCCTGATCACGGTGAACAACCGGACCACCGGCTTCGAGACCATGCTGATCTTCGCGACCATGTTCGCCGGCACCGTGCTGTACCGGCTGGAGCACGGTCAGCTCGACCGGCTCCCGGCCCTGCTCTGCTGCGCCTTCGTGGTCGTCACCGGTGTCACGGTCGGCTACCTGTACAACCGCGACACCGCGCTGTGGCACACCTGGACGCCGTCCTGGCAGTCCTTCTCCTTCGCCTACCTGGCCGCCTGGGCCCTGTTCGCGGCCGCCATGCTGCTGCGCCGCCGGCGCTTCCCGCGCTGGCTCAGCGGGCTCGGCACGATCAGCTTCTCGGTGTACCTGCTGCACGGCCCGCTGATGTTCTTCGTCGGCTGGCAGCTCAGGAGCCGCCCGCCGCTCGTCGGGCTGAAGGGGCAGGCCGTGCTCACCCTCGGCTACCTCGGGGCGCTCGTGGTGCTCGCCTACCTGTCGTACCGGCTGGTGGAGATCCCGTTCCAGAACCTCGGCCGCCGGGTGGTCCGGGCGCTGGACCGCCGCTTCCCGGCGCCCTCCCCCGCGCCGCTCGCCGCGGCCGCCCAGGCCCCGCGCGAGCCGGAGCCGGCACCGGAGCCGACCGGCGGCGCCTGAGCCGTGCGACCCGCGAACGCCGAAGAGGCCGCCCGTCCCCGGATCCCGGGGACGGGCGGCCTCCCTCGTTCGGGGCCTCAGGCCGTGGCGCCCTCCGGAGCGTTCTCCGGAGCGTTCTCCGGGAAGTGGCACGCCACCTGGTGCCCGGTCTTGAGCGCCACCAGCGGCGGCTCCTGGCTCGCGCACACGTCCTGCGCCTTCCAGCACCGGGTGCGGAAGCGGCAGCCGCTGGGCGGGTTGATCGGCGAGGGGACGTCGCCCTTGAGCAGGATCCGCTCGCGGCCCGCGCGCTGGCGGCGGCGCGGGTCCGGGACGGGCACCGCGGACATCAGCGCGTTGGTGTACGGGTGCATCGGGCTGCGGTAGAGCGAGTCCCGGTCGGCGATCTCGACGATCTTGCCGAGGTACATCACCGCGACCCGGTCCGAGACGTGCCGGACCACCGAGAGGTCGTGCGCGATGATCAGGTAGGTCAGCCCGAGCTCCGTCTGGAGGTCGTCCAGCAGGTTGACCACCTGCGCCTGGATCGACACGTCCAGCGCCGAGACCGGCTCGTCCGCGACGATCATCTTCGGCTTGAGCGCGAGCGCCCGGGCGATGCCGATGCGCTGGCGCTGGCCGCCGGAGAACTCGTGCGGGTAGCGGTTGTAGTGCTCGGGGCTGAGGCCGCAGAGCTCCAGCAGGTCCTGGACGGCCTTCTTGAGGCCGCCCGCCGGCACCGCGTCCTGGAGCTTGAACGGCGCTCCCACGATGGTGCCGACGGTGTGCCGGGGGTTCAGCGAGGAGTACGGGTCCTGGAAGATCATCTGGATGTCGCGGCGCAGCGGTCGCATCGCCCCGACGCCCAGGTGGGTGATGTCGGTGCCCTCGAACTCGATGGTCCCGCCGGTCGGTTCGTCGAGCCGGGTGACCAGTCGGCCCATGGTCGACTTGCCGCAGCCGGACTCGCCCACGACGCCCAGCGTCTCACCGGCGTTGACCGTGAAGTCGATGCCGTCGACGGCCCGCACCGCGCCGGTCTGGCGCCGCAGCAGCCCGCCGCGGATCGGGAAGTGCCGGGTCAGGCCGGCCACCTTCAGCAGCGGCTCGCGGCCGGGGGCGGGGGCCGGCGACGGGGTGCTCGCCGTCTGAGTGTCCGTCATCGGTTCTCTCCAGAAAGGTGGTACGAGGCCGGGCTCACAGCCGGGGCGCGATCTCTTCGGCGAAGACGCGGTGCCGCTCGTCGGCCGCCAGGTGGCAGGCCGCGAAGTGTCCGGGCGCGGCTTCGGCCAGCACCGGGACCTCGCTCGTGGAGCGCCCGCCGGTCCGGTCGGCGTACGGGCAGCGCGGGTGGAACGCGCAGCCGGACGGCACGTTGATCAGGCTGGGCGGGGTGCCCTTGACCGGCACCAGCCGGTCCTGGAGTTCCCGGTCCAGCCGCGGCATCGAGCCCAGCAGCCCCCAGGTGTAGGGGTGTTCGGGCGCGTCGAAGAGGGTCTCGGCGGGGCCGCGCTCGACGCACTTGCCGCCGTACATGACCAGGATGTCGTCGGCCAGTTCGGCGACCACTCCGAGGTCGTGGGTGATGATGATGACGGCGGAGCCGAACTCCTCCTGGAGGTCGCGGATGAGGTCCAGGATCTGCGCCTGGACGGTGACGTCCAGGGCGGTGGTGGGCTCGTCGGCGATCAGCAGGGAGGGGTCGTTGACCAGTGCCATGGCGATCATCGCGCGCTGGCGCATGCCGCCGGAGAACTGGTGCGGGTAGTCGTCCACCCGGCGGTCCGGCTGGGGGATGCCGACCCGGTCGAGCATCTCGACGGCGCGGGCCCGGGCCTGCTTCTTGGTGGCCTGGGGGTGGTGCACCCGGTACGCCTCGACGATCTGCTGCCCCACCGTGTAGTAGGGGTGCATCGCGGTCAGCGGGTCCTGGAAGATCATCGCCAGTTCGCGGCCGCGCAGTTGGCGCACCCGGTCCGGGCCGGCCGCGACCAGGTCCTCGCCGTTCAGCCGGATCTCGCCGCTGATCCGGGCCCGCTTGGAGCGGTGCAGGCCCATGATGCCGAGCGAGGTGACGGACTTGCCGGAGCCGGACTCGCCGACGATGCCGAGGGTGCGGCCCTTGTGCAGGTCGAAGCTGACCCCGTCCACCGAGCGGACGAGGCCGTCGTCGGTGTCGAAGTGGATCCGCAGGTCGCGCACGGAGAGGAACGGGTCGCCGGTCGGGGTCGGGGCGGCGTCCGCCGGGGTCTTCTGGAGGTCGGTCACGAGAGCCTCACCCGGGGGTCGACGAGCGCGTACAGGAGGTCGACCACGAGGTTGCAGACGACGATGAAGAAGGCGGCCAGCAGGGTGACGCCGAGGATCTTGGGCAGGTCGTTGTCGGAGATCGCCTGGACGGCGAACTGGCCGACGCCCTGGAGCGAGAAGACCTGCTCGGTGATCAGCGCGCCGCCGAGCAGCAGCCCGAGGTCCATGCCGAAGATCGTGACGATCGGGGTGAGCGCGGCGCGCAGCCCGTGCCGGGTGACGACCTTGCGCTCGACCAGGCCCTTCGCCCGGGCGGTGCGGATGTAGTCCTCGCTCATGGTCTCCAGCATTCCGGCGCGGGTGAGCCGGGCGTAGAGCGCGGAGTAGAGGAAGGCCAGCGAGATCCACGGCAGGATCAGGTTGCGGGCCCACATCAGCGGGTCGTCGGTGAGGTTCACGTACTGCAGGTTGTCCAGGATCGGCCACTCGTAGCTGAACAGCGTGAGCAGCAGCGCGCCGGTGAAGAAGACCGGCAGCGAGACGCCGGCGAGCGCGACGCCCATGGAGAGCCGGTCGAAGATCGAGCGCGGCTTGAGCGCGGAGACGACGCCGGTGGCGACGCCGGAGACCAGCCAGAGCACGGCCGCGCCGGCGGCCAGCGAGACGGTGACCGGGATCCGCTTGGTCAGCTCGGGCCAGACCTCGAGGTGGTTCTTGAAGGAGTAGCCGAAGCAGGGCACGTGACAGGTGGCCGGTTCCGGGCCGAACGTGTACTCGGCTCCGCTGACCAGCCCCTTGAGGAACTTGCCGTACTGGCTGTAGAGCGGTTGGTCGAGGCCGAGGTTCTGCTTGACCGCCGCGATCGCCTCGGGCGACGGGTTCTTCCCGATGTACTGGGCGGCCAGTTGGTCGGCCGTCTCCCCGGCGAGGCGCGGGAGCAGGAAGAAGATCGCGAAGGTGACGGCGCTGACGACCAGCAGCAAAATCGCCGCCGCGATGATCCTGCGGATGATGTAGGCAAACACAGTTGGGCGGCTCCGGCGGCCCGCCGCCGTCCGGGATCTTCCGGAGGGCGGCGGGCGCCGCTGCCTTCACCTGCCTTCAGGGATGCGGAGCCAGGCTCTTACTTGGTGCCGATGTTCAGGTAGTCGTACTCACCCGAGAACGCCGACGTGGAGACCATGTTGGTGGCGTTGTCCGGCCGGTACAGGAAGACCTTGAAGTAGGTCAGCGGCACGTAGACCGCCTGCTCCATGACCTTCTTGTCGATGTCGCCGTAGATCTTCTCGCGGGCCGCCTTGTCGGTGTTGATCGCGGAGTCGTCGATCAGCTTGTTGACCGCGGGGTCGTCCAGCTGCGCCAGGTTGTTGTTGCCGGACGGCTTGATGGTGCGGCCGTCGACGATCTGCTGGAGGAAGCCGAAGCCGGTCGGCCAGTCGGCGCCCCACTGCATCATCATCAGGCCGATGTTGTGCTCGGCCGCGAACTGCGGCGAGCCGGCGGCGTCCTGGAGGTACTTGCCCTGCGGGTACTGCTGGATCTCGGCGTTGATGCCGACCTTCTTCAGCGCGGCCTGGATCGAGGTGGCCGCGGCGACCTCGGTGGCGCGCTCGGTGCGGGCCGACAGGACGGTGTTGATGCCGCCCTCCTTGCCGCAGGCCTTCAGGGCTTCCTTGGCCTTGGCCTCGTCGCCCTTGTTGTCCTTGGTCTCGTACAGGTTGAAGTCCTGGTGGCCGGGGATGTCGGCCGGCAGGACGCTGTTGGCGATCTGGCCGCGGATCGGGCCGCCGAGCGCGGTCTGCACCGAGACCTTGTCGACCGCGTACTGCACGGCCTTGCGGCACTCGATGTTGTCGAACGGCGCGATCTTGGAGTTGATCGCCATGTAGACCAGGCGGCCGCCGTAGGCGTTGTCGGTGTTGGCCTTCAGCTTGGGGTTCTGGAGGATCTGCGCCTGGGTCTGCGGGTCGACGCCGCCGCCCACCAGGTCGACCTGGGCGTTGCCGGCCAGCAGGTCCTTGTCGATGGTGGCCTGGTCGATGTTCATCCTGAGCAGGATCTTGTCCGCGAGCTGCTTGCGGATCGGGTCGGTGCTCGGGTCCCAGTTGGTGTTCGGGACCAGGACGGCCTGCTTGCCGTCCTCGTAGGACTCGAACTTGTAGGAGCCGGAGGAGACGATCTTCTTCACGTAGTCCGAGCCGGTGTCCTTGGCCTGCGGGACGGGCGCGGTCTGCGGGGCGCTGACCAGGTAGTCGAAGTCGGCGAAGGGGTGCTTCAGGTGGAAGACGATCGTGGTGTCGTCCGGCGTCTCGATCGAGTCGAGGCCGCCGTCCTTGTCCTTGTACGGGCCGGCGTACGGCGTGGCGTTGTCCACCAGGTGCTCGCGGAAGTAGACCGGGCCGTTGGAGTTCACGTCCAGCGCGTAGTTCGAGCGCTCGATGGCGTACTTGACGTCCTTCGCGGAGATCGCGCTGCCGTCGTCGTACTTCAGGCCCTTGCGCAGCTTGTACGTCCAGGTGAGGCCGTCCGGGCTGACCTGGCCCATCGACTCGGCGAGGTCGGGGACGAGCTTGTTGCCCGCGTCGCCCGGCGCCGGGTTGAAGGTGGTGAGCGAACGGGCGTACAGACGCGAGAAGTTGTAGATGTACGCGTAGTACGTGTTGCCCGGGTCGAGCGAGTCCGGGGTGCCCTTCATCTCGAAGGTCACCGTCCCGCCCTTCTTGTCCGAGGCGTTGACGACGCCCTTGGTGGCGGCGTTGGCGCCGGAGCCGCCCTCGGCGGCGCCGGAGGAGGACGAGGAGGAGCCGCCCTTCGACGAGCTGGTGCAGCCGGTGACGACCAGGACCGCGGCGGCGGCCGCAGCGGTCAGGGCGACGGTACGGGACCTGCGCATGGGTGAGATCAACCCCTTGGGGAGGTGGAGGAGGTGTCGAGGGTCCTGACGCGGGGTCAGTCGGTCGTGCGTTGCTGACGGGTGACGCGTGGTCAGTTGTTCTTGGGATCGAGGGCGTCGCGCAGGCCGTCGCCGAGCAGGTTGAAGGCGAGCACGGTCACGAAGATCGCCAGGCCGGGGACCACCATGTACTGGGGGTCCACCTGGTAGTACCGGATCGCGTCCTGGAGCATCCCGCCCCAGGAGGCCTGGGGCGGCTGGATGCCGACGCCGAGGAAGCTCAGCCCCGCCTCGAAGAGGATGTTGGTCGGGATCAGCAGCGTCGAGTAGACCAGGATCGGACCGACCAGGTTGGGCAGCAGTTCCTTGAACAGGATGAACGGACCGCGGGCACCCAGGCTGCGGGCGGCGTGGACGAACTCCCGCTCGCGCAGCGAGAGGGTCTGGCCGCGCACGATCCGGCCCATGTAGGGCCAGTTGAAGAAGCCGATCACGAAGATCAGCACCAGCATGTGCAGCGGCAGCCCGTGCAGGCCGAACGCCCCGCCCTGCAGCGAGGTCGAGATCGCGATGGCGAAGAGCAGCAGCGGGAACGCCAGGAAGACGTCCATCACCCGGCTGATCAGGGTGTCCACCCAGCCGCCGTAGTAGCCGGCCATGATGCCGAGCACGGTGCCGATGGTGTTGGACAGCAGGGTCGCGCCGAAGGCGACCAGCAGGGAGACCCAGGAGCCCTCGATGACGCGGGTGAGCAGGTCACGGCCCTGGAGCGGGTCGATGCCGAGCGGGTGGTCCCAGCTCATGCCGCCCCAGTCGCCGAACGGCAGGCCACCGAGGTCGGCGTCCAGGAGGTCCTGGTGGAGGGCGTCCGGGTCGAGCCCGAACATCGACTCGATCGGCTTGGCCAGCACGGCGAGCAGGATCAGCAGGATCACCACGATGCCGCCGGCGACGGCGGCCTTGTCCCGCTTGAAGCGGGTCCAGGCGATCTGGCCGAGGGAGCGGCCCTCGATCTTCTTGGCCGGGCTGGCGGCGGCGGGTGCCTCCGGTTCGTTCCCGGCGGTGGTCACGGATGCGGTCATGGTCAGTTGGTCCCCTCGCCGACGGTGGCCGGCCCACGGGTGCCGGTCGCCGGCTTCGGCGGTGCGGCTGCGGACGTGCGGAAGTGCTTAGGAGGAGCGGGTGTTGACGGCAGTGCGTCGTGCACAGGCACTGCCACCACGCGGGATGGGCGTCGCGTGGACGGGCTGTCGGCGTACGCGCTCACCTTTGTGGGGTTCCAGCACGCGCGGTGCGTTGCGCAGAACTCTCTGCCATCCGAACTGGCTTGCGCCAGCCCTGCCAACCGACAGATGCCCAACTGTGATCTGTGTGCATGCACCTCCCCGATCTCTGGCATATACCTCTTCACATGGCTGTAACTGCCATGTCAAGATGACCGGGTCGCACTTCAGGAAATTCGTCCGGAAAGCATCGAAGCCGACTTGATGGACAATCAAGTCGGCTTCGGGGAATGAGTTTTGGCAATCAGCGCCCGGGGTAGCCGGGCCAGGGCCGCTGCGGTTGCTGCTGCCAGCCCTGCGCCGGCGGCTGGGTTCCGTACGCGTAGCCCGGCATCGACTGGCCGGGGTAGGGCGGCGGGGGCACCGGCGGGTAGGGGCCCGTCGGCGGTCGGCCCGCCTCCCGGTCGAAGAACGGCCGGGCGTTGGCGCGCATCCACAGCGCCACCGGGTCGTACTCGTCCGACATCGCCACCGTGGACACCGCGAGCCCCTCCGGGGCCACCGCGATCGCGCGCTGCATCAGCGCCCGCACCGCCTCCACGGCCGGCGGCGAACTCTCGTACAGGTCAAGGCCGATGGCCAGGTACGGCTCGCCCACCGCGGGCTGCACCCAGGCCCGGCGCAGCGCCCGTACCGCGCGCACCTCGACGGCCTGCCGCTCCAGCAGCGCGAAGAACGGCTGGGCGTTCAACTGCGGCTCGCTCAGCTTCAACGGGCCCGCCGGCAGCCGGTCCAGGCCGGCGGCGATCCGCCGCAGGTCGGCCCAGGGCACCCCGACGCCGCCGCCGGGCGCGTGCGGATTGAGCCACAGGCCCCAGCGGGTGCGGTACAGCGAGGCCGCGATCTCCCGGCCGGAGATGACCTCGTGGGCCCGGGCCCAGCCGGAGGAGGTCAGCTGTTCGGACGAGGTGACGGCGGGCGCGTAGCCGTGGCCGCTGATCTCCATGTTCCCGTACTGCGCGTCCGGGCTGCCCGGGGTGCCGTGCCACAGCAGCATCCAGACCTGGCCGTCCGCCAGCGCGTGCAGCAGCCGCTCGTACGCGTCGTAGCGCTCCGGCGCGACATCGCGCAGGGCGCGCTCCAACGCGCCGGGATCAGCTCCCGGGCGCCCGGCCGGTGCCTGGCCCCAGGCCCCCGGCACACCGCCCGCTCCCGTTCCCGCACTCATGCGCCCACCTCGCCGCGCCTCTTTCCCTCAACCCGCCGGCCCGTCGGCCGTCTGCACGCACCCTATGGCGCGGCACCGGCCACCGCCACGGCGACGTGCCTTTGATCCGGACCCGCTCAGGCCCGCGTATAGAACGGCAGTACCCGGGTGAGCAGCCACTCGACCACCGGGTCGTCGGCGAGGTCGAGCAGTACGAGGTGGACGCCGCCGGGCAGCGGCGCGGTTCCCAGCGCTCGGCCGAGCGCGTCGTTCACCGCGGCCGGGTCGGCCGGGGCCGCCGGGTCCAACTGGACGCCCACGAACATCACGGTCGGCTCGCCCTCGATGCTGGCCAGCGCCCTGCGCGCGGTCAGCACCCCGGGCAGTGCCGACAGTTCGCCCCGGCAGGCGGCCAGGAAGTGCTCCGGGTCCTCGCCCGGCACCGGCTCGCGCAGCGCCACCCGCCCGCCGGTCGGTGCCGAGGCGTCCCCGGCGGCCTCCCAGCGGTCCTCGCGCGGACCGCGGCGCAGCTCGGCGACGCCCTGCGGCGGCACCGGGATGCCCACCGCCGCGTCCGGGTTCACCGCGATGCCCACGCCCAGCGGCAGTCCGCGGGCGAACTCCCACACCGGGGCGATCGCGAAGGCCATCCCCGGCGCCTGCTGGAGGAACACCTCCTGGGAGGAGAACACCGGCACGTACGGGTCCCCGCCCAGCTCGACGGTCGGCAGGTCCAGCGCCTGCCCCTGCGGGTCGGCCCCGGCCGGCAGCGGTACCCAGACCTGACTGCGGGCCAGCACCTCGATCACCCGTGCCGTCGCGCCCGGATCGCCCAGGGCCGCGGTCAGCACCTGCTCCAGCTCGTTGGCCGGCCACGAGCCGCCCGCCGGCGCCTCGTCCGCTCCGCCCCACCCCTGCTGCTGCTCCACCGGGTACCCCATGCGCCGCCGATTCCGCCCTCTGCCGGTCGGCCGCCCTCTGCTGCGCCGACGCGCAGCAGTCTAGAGGCGAGGGGGGTGTGGGGTCAGGACTCGTGTTCGGGTCCGGCCGATGTGACCGGGTCCCCTCTCCCCTCCCGCTCCGGGACGTGCCATGATGTGCCCGTCCGACGGCATGCGCCGCGGGCCCCACCAACTCCATACCGGCCGCTCGAACCCGCGCGGGAGAGCCCGGAGTGCCGTTCAGGCACAGCCGGCGCCGAAGGAGCAAGTCCTCCCCGGAATCTCTCAGGCACCCCTACCGCACGGGTTAGGCACATCTGGAAAGCGGCGCCCGGCCCTGTCGTGCGCCCACCCACGGTGCAAGCCGCCATGCTGTCCCCCAAGCTGGAAACGGCTGCGGGCGGCGGGCGGTGAAGCTCTCAGGTTCGACGACAGATGGGGAGACCCACGCCGCCGCATGCCCGCGCGCAGGGTCGGCCCCGTTTCGGGTCCGGTCCGGCGCGTGCACCCCTGAGTGCCCCGACCGAGGAGTTCCTGGCCATGTCGTCCCTCCGCCTGACCGCGCTCGACGCGCTGCACCGCGCCCTCGGCGCGACCATGACCGACTTCGCCGGCTGGGACATGCCGCTGCGCTACGGCAGCGAGCGCGAGGAGCACCTCGCCGTCCGCACCAAGGCCGGCCTGTTCGACCTCTCCCACATGGGCGAGATCACCGTCACCGGCCCGCAGGCCGGCGAGATGCTGGACCACGCGCTGGTCGGCTTCGTCTCCGCGCTGGGCGAGCTGCGCGCCCGCTACACCATGATCTGTGCCGAGGACGGCGGCATCCTGGACGACCTGATCGTCTACCGCCTGCGCGAGGACGCCTTCCTGGTCGTCGCCAACGCCTCCAACGCCCAGCTGGTCCTCGACGAGCTGATCGCCCGTGCCAAGGGCTTCGACGCCGTCGTCACCGACGACCGCGACACCTACGCGCTGATCGCCGTCCAGGGCCCGGAGGCCACCGGCATCCTGGCCGGGACCACCGACGCCGACCTGCCCGGGCTGAAGTACTACGCGATCCTCCCGGCCAAGGTGGCCGGCCGCGACGTGCTGCTCGCCCGCACCGGCTACACCGGCGAGGACGGCTTCGAGATCTTCTGCCACCCGGTCGACGCCGAGCCGGTCTGGCAGGCGCTGACCGCCGCCGGCGAGGGCCGGGGCCTGATCCCCTGTGGCCTGTCCTGCCGCGACACGCTGCGCCTGGAGGCCGGCATGCCGCTGTACGGGCACGAGCTGTCCACCGACCTGACCCCGTTCGACGCGGGCCTGGGCCGGGTCGTGCGCTTCGACAAGACCACCAACGAGGGCGCCTTCGTCGGCCGCAAGGCGCTGGAGCAGGCCGCCGCCGCGGCCGAGACCAACCCGCCGAAGAAGCTGGTCGGCCTGGTCTCCGACGGCAAGCGGGTGCCGCGCGCCGAGTACACCGTGGTCTCCACCGAGGGCGAGCCGATCGGCCGGATCACCTCCGGCGCGCCGTCCCCGACCCTGGGCCGGCCGATCGCGATGGCCTACGTCGACGCCGCCCACGCGGAGCCCGGCACCACCGTCGCGGTGGACGTCCGCGGCAAGCACGAGCCCGTCCAGGTCGTGGCGCTGCCGTTCTACAAGCGCGCCCGCTGAGCCCACCGCCCCGAGCCTCCGCAGGGCCCCGGTTTTCCCATACACGCACGTCGCAGCCGTCCGCGCGGCGGCCCGCTTCGTCGTACCCGCTTCCCATCCTGGAGAATGACGCCATGAGCAACCCCCAGCACCTGCAGTACACCAAGGAGCACGAGTGGCTGACGGCCGCCGAGGACGGTGTCTCCACGATCGGCATCACCGAGCACGCCGCCACCGCGCTCGGTGACATCGTCTACGTGCAGCTGCCCGCGGTCGGCGACACCGTGACCGCCGGGGAGACCTGTGGCGAGCTGGAGTCCACCAAGTCGGTCAGCGACCTGTTCTCCCCCGTGACCGGCGAGGTCGTCGAGATCAACCAGGACGTCGTCGACGACCCGGCGTCCGTGAACGCGGACCCGTTCGGGAACGCCTGGCTGATCAAGGTGCGCGTCGAGGCCACCGACACCCTGCTCAGCGCGGACGAGTACACCGCCTTCATCGGCGGCTGAGACACCTGACCGGGGCGGCCTCCGCGCGGCGGCCGCCCCGCCCCAGCCGCGGCCCCCTTTCCACCTCCACCGGGAAGACCACACCATGACGGTTCTCAACCAGTCCCTGCACGCCCTCGACCCGGAGATCGCCGCCGCGGTCGACGCCGAGCTGCACCGCCAGCAGACCACCCTGGAGATGATCGCCTCCGAGAACTTCGCCCCGGTGGCGGTCATGGAGGCCCAGGGCTCGGTGCTCACCAACAAGTACGCGGAGGGCTACCCCGGCCGCCGCTACTACGGCGGCTGCGAGCACGTCGACGTGGTCGAGCAGATCGCGATCGACCGCATCAAGGCCCTGTTCGGCGCCGAGCACGCCAACGTCCAGCCGCACTCGGGCGCGCAGGCCAACGCCGCCGCGATGTTCGCGCTGATCCAGCCGGGCGACACCATCCTGGGCCTGAGCCTGGCCCACGGCGGTCACCTGACCCACGGCATGAAGATCAACTTCTCCGGCAAGCTCTACAACGTGGCCGCGTACCACGTGGACGAGAAGACCGGCCAGGTCGACATGGCCGAGGTCGAGCGCCTCGCCAAGGAGCACCAGCCGAAGCTGATCATCGCCGGCTGGTCGGCCTACCCGCGTCAGCTCGACTTCGCCGCGTTCCGCCGGGTCGCCGACGAGGTCGGCGCGCTGCTCATGGTGGACATGGCGCACTTCGCCGGCCTGGTGGCCGCCGGGCTGCACCCGAACCCGGTCCCCTACGCGGACGTGGTCACCACCACCACCCACAAGACCCTGGGCGGCCCGCGCGGCGGCGTCATCCTGTCCAAGGCCGAGTACGCCAAGAAGATCAACTCCGCGGTCTTCCCCGGCCAGCAGGGCGGCCCGCTGGAGCACGTGATCGCCGGCAAGGCGGTCGCCTTCAAGGTCGCGGCCTCGGAGGAGTTCAAGGAGCGCCAGCAGCGCACCCTGGACGGCGCCCGCATCCTCGCCGAGCGCCTGCTCCAGGCCGACGTGGCCGAGGCCGGCGCCAGCGTGCTGTCCGGCGGCACCGACGTCCACCTGGTCCTGGTCGACCTGCGCAACAGCCAGCTCGACGGCCAGCAGGCCGAGGACCGCCTCCACGAGGTCGGCATCACCGTCAACCGCAACGCGATCCCGAACGACCCGCGTCCGCCGATGGTCACCTCGGGCCTGCGCATCGGCACCCCGGCCCTGGCCACCCGCGGCTTCCAGGCCGAGGACTTCAGCGAGGTCGCCGACATCATCGCCGAGGCGCTCAAGCCCGCCTTCGACGAGACCGTCGCCGCCGCGCTGAAGGCCCGGGTCGCCGCCCTGGCCGAGAAGTACCCGCTGTACCCGAACCTCTGATCACTCCGGTGATCGTTCGGGCGGGGTGACCGGCCTCACCCCTCCGGCGTTCCTGGCGCCCCGGGGCACCGCGCACACTGGACAGTGCGCGCGGTGCCCCGTCCCGTGTCGGCCCCTCCCTGCCCGCAAGTCCTTCCACGAGACCAGACAAGGACGTCCCCCGTGGCCATCAGCGTCTTCGACCTCTTCTCCATCGGCATCGGCCCGTCGAGCTCCCACACCGTGGGCCCGATGCGCGCCGCCCGGATGTTCGCCCGCCGACTGCGCACCGAGGGCCTGCTGGACGGGGTGACGGGCGTGCGTGCGGAGCTGTACGGCTCGCTCGGCGCCACCGGCCACGGCCACGGCACCCCGAAGGCCGTCCTGCTGGGCCTGGAGAACGCCTCGCCCCGCACCGTCGACGTCGACCAGGCCGACAAGGACGTCGAGCGGATCCTCGCCGAGAAGCGGATCAACCTGCTCGGCGAGCACAGCATCGACTTCGACCCGGACACCCAGCTGGTCCTGCACCGCCGCCGCTCGCTGCCGTACCACGCCAACGGGATGACCCTGTGGGCGTACGCGGCGGACGGCTCGACCCTGCTGGAGAAGACCTACTACTCGGTCGGCGGCGGCTTCGTCGTGGACGAGGACGCGATCGGCGCGGACCGGGTCAAGCCCGACGACACCGCGCTGAAGTACCCCTTCCGCACCGGTGACGAGCTGCTGCGGCTCAGCCGGGAGACCGGGCTGTCCATCTCCGGCCTGATGCTGGAGAACGAGAAGGCCTGGCGCAGCGAGGAGGAGATCCGGACCGGTCTGCTGGAGATCTGGTCCGTGATGCAGGAGTGCGTGCGGGCCGGCATGTCCCGCGAGGGGATCCTGCCGGGCGGGCTGAAGGTCCGCCGCCGGGCCGCGTCCGGCGCCCGTGCCCTGCGCGCCGAGGGCATCGGGCCGGCCAACGCGATGGAGTGGGTGACCCTCTACGCGATGGCGGTCAACGAGGAGAACGCCTCCGGCCGCCGGGTCGTCACCGCGCCGACCAACGGCGCCGCCGGGATCATCCCGGCCGTCCTGCACTACTACCTGAACTTCATCCCGGGCGCCGACGACGACGGCATCGTCCGCTTCCTGCTCGCGGCCGGCGCCATCGGCATGCTCTTCAAGGAGAACGCCTCCATCTCCGGCGCCGAGGTCGGCTGCCAGGGCGAGGTCGGCTCCGCCTGCTCGATGGCCGCGGGCGGCCTCGCCGAGGTCCTCGGCGGCACCCCCGAGCAGGTCGAGAACGCCGCCGAGATCGGCATCGAGCACAACCTCGGCCTCACCTGCGACCCGGTCGGCGGCCTGGTCCAGATCCCCTGCATCGAGCGCAACGGCATGGCCTCGGTCAAGGCCGTCACCGCGGCCCGGATGGCTCTGCGCGGCGACGGCCGGCACCACGTCTCGCTGGACAAGGCGATCAAGACGATGAAGGAGACCGGCGCCGACATGAAGATCAAGTACAAGGAGACCTCGCGCGGCGGCCTCGCCGTGAACGTCATCGAGTGCTGATCCCGGCAGCCTGACGGCCCCCGGCGGAGTCCTGCTCCGCCGGGGGCCGCCGTGTCTCCCCCGTCCCCCGTCCCCCGTCCCCTCGCGGTCCCCCCGATCCCCGTGGTCCCCGTGGTCCCCGTGGTCCCCCGTGGTCCCCCGTGGGTCCTCTCAGGCCCCTGCCTCCACCCGGGGCCCGGCGGCGGCCTCCGCCGGCTCCTGCGGCGCCGGCCGCTGCGGGCGGGCCAGGAGGGCGACCGCCGCGGCCGCCGCGGCCAGCACCGCGCCTCCCGCGGCCGTGCCGTGCACCCCGCCGGTGACCGCGGCCCCGACGGCGTCCCGGACCCCGCCCGGGAGCCCGGCGAGGGCCGACGGCGTCAGGGCGCCGCCGGTGAGGCGGCCGGCGTCCTCGGCGCCCAGGTGCTCCGCGAGCGAGCCGGTGAGCCGCGCCGAGTAGACCGCGCCGAGCACGGCCATGCCCAGCGAGCCGCCGATGCTCCGCAACAGCGTCACCACGCCCATCGCCGCGCCCATGTCCTGCGGCGGCACGGTGCCCATCGAGGTCAGCAGGGTGCTCTGGGTCAGCAGGCCGATCCCGACCCCGGCGACGGCGGTGAGCGCCGAGCCGAGGGCCACCGGCGTACCGGGGCCGAGGAGCAGGAGCAGGGCGGACCCGGCGAAGGCCAGCACCCCGCCGAGCAGCGGGTAGCGCCGCTCGCCGCCGGGCCGGCCCATCAGCCGCGCCGTCACCAGCTGGGTGGCCATCATGCCGAGCATCAGCGGCAGCAGGAGCAGCCCGCCGACGGTGGGCGAGACGCCCTGGACGAACTGGAAGTACTGCGGCAGGTAGCCGATCAGGGCGAGCATGATCGCCCCGGACAGGAAGGCGAGCACCTGCGCGACCGTGAAGTTGCGGACGCGGAACAGCGCGGGCGGGATCAGCGGCCCGGGGGCGCGCAGCTCGGTCCGGACGAACCAGGCCACCGCGACCACCGCGACGGCCGCCGCGCCGAGCAGCTGCGGGGAGGTCCAGGAGTAGGCCACCCCGCCCCAGGTACCGACCAGGGTGAGCGCGGTGATGCCGGTGGTCAGCAGGACGACCCCGGTCCAGTCGAACGGCGCGCGCACCCGCTCGGTGCGCAGCCGCACCCCGACACCGACCGCGAGCAGGGCGAACAGCCCGATCGGCAGGTTGACGTAGAAGGCCCAGCGCCAGCTGAGGCGTTCGGTGAGCAGGCCTCCGAGCAGCGGTCCGCCGACGAAGGCGACCGGCATCAGCACGCCGATCACGGACTGCACCCGGGCCCGGTCGCCGGGCGGGACGAGCACCCCGATCACGGAGAGCGCGCCGACCATCAGCCCGCCCGCGCCGATCCCCTGGAGGCCCCGGAAGACCACCAGCTGCGCCATGGACTGGGCGAGCCCGGAGAGCACCGAGCCCGCGAGGAACACCACCACCGACCACTGGTACGCGCCCTTGCGCCCGTACAGGTCGCCGAGCCGGCCCCAGATCGGGGTGGTGGCGGCGGAGGTCAGCAGGTAGGCGGTGAGGGCCCAGGAGAGGTGCTCCAGCCCGCCGAGGTCGCCGACGACGGTGGGCAGTGCGGTGCTGATGATCTCCCCGTCGAGGGCCGCGAGGAAGATGCCGAGCATCAGCCCGACCACGCCGGTCAGCGGCGGCTTGGGCCTGGCCTCGGGCGGTTCCACGACCACGGTCCTTCCCCCTCCCCCGGGCTCAGGCCGCGAACGGGCGGGCCTGCCGGGCCTCCCGCAACGCCCGTGCCCACCAGTCGAGTTGGTCCAGCATCGCCTTGGCGGCGGCGTCGGCGGCCGGGTCGAGCGCCCCGCCCTCGGCGTCGAAGCACTGCGCGGCGCCGTGGAAGCTGACCGTGTTGCGGATCGTCGCGGCGTTCAACTCGGCCATCACCACCCGGAGTTGCTCGACGGCGCGGAGGCCGCCGGAGCGGCCGCCGTACGAGACGAAGGCGACCGGCTTGCCGTGCCACTGCTGGTTGTGCCAGTCGATGGCGTTCTTCAGCGAGGCCGGGAAGCTGTGGTTGTACTCCGGCACGACGATCACGAAGGCGTCGGCCGCCTCCAGCCGGGGCGATACGGCGGCCAGCAGCTCGGCGTCGCCCGGGGGCAGTTCGCCGCCGAAGGACGGGAAGATGACCGGCAGCGGGGTCTCCACCAGGTCGATCCGGTCGACGGCCGTGCCGCCGCGTGCGTCGAGGTGGCGGATCAGCCAGTCGGCCACCACCGGGCCGAACCGGCCCGCGCGGGTGCTGCCGACGAGGACGGCGACCTTCGGGCTCTGCTCCGTGGACATGGGGGTCCCCCTCCGGGACGGGTGATGTGTACGGCGTATCGCTGCGAATACAACGTACACATCAACGCGTACGCCGTCCACAGCCGATACGCCGTACACTTCAGCTGCTAGGCTGCGAACCACCCCAGTCGGAAGGAGCCCGCCCCGTGCCCGCTCAGCAGGCCCCCGCCGGGGACACCGCCGGCGACGACAAGCCCCCGGTCTCGCTCTGGGAACGCCTGGAACGCCCGGCCCCCGCGCCCCGCACCACGCTCACCCCGCACCGGATCGCCGAGGCCGCGGTCGCCCTCGCCGACGCCGAGGGCCTGGACGCCGTCACCATGCGCCGACTCGCGGCGGAACTCGGCGTCGCCCCGATGGCCGCCTACCGGTACGTCACCGGCAAGGACGAACTCATCGAGCTGATGGTCGACTTCGTCTACGGCCGGCTCCCGCTGGACGCCCCCGCCGAAGGCTGGCGGGACACCATGCGCGCCCTGGCCGTCCACCTGCGGGCCATGCACCTCGCCCACCCGTGGACCGTCCGGGCCGCGACCCCGTTCTCCCTCGGCCCCAACCAGCTCGCCGTCCCCGAGCGCGCGCTCTCCGCCCTGGCCGAACACGGCCTGGACGCCGACACCACCATGGCGGTGTTCCGCACCGTCACCGGCTACGTCCACGGCTCCGTCGCCGCCGAGGTCACCCTGGAGGCCCTGCGCCGCGAGCGCGGCTGGACCGACGGCGACCAGACCCGCGCCGCCCTCGCCCCCCGGATGACCTGGCTGATGGGCACCGGCCGCTACCCCGCCTACCAGCGCTACCTCCGCGAGGCCACCCGCAAGGACGACCCCGACTGGCAGTTCACCACCGGCCTCGACTGCGTCCTCGACGGCATCGCCGCCCACTTCGGCCTCTGACCGGCCCGCCCCCGCGCGGGAAGTCGGCCGGTCCGACTTCCCGCGCGAGGGGCGGCGGGGCGCACGGGGGCGCTACCCCTGCGGGCGCTCGCCCGCGATGACCAGGCGGTACCCGTAGTCCACGCTCTCCCGGTCGAGCAGGTCGGCGTACCGCCGGTGCCACTCCCCCGAGGCGAGGTCGGCCCGCAGCCGCCCGATCGCCGGCTCCACCACCTCCGGCGGCAGCGTCGCGAAGGTCGAACTGGCCTGCCGGACGACCGGGTCGAGGTAGAGCTCGGGCCTCCGCCAGTAGGCGGCCTGGTAGCCGTCGGTGAAGTCGTACGGGACGGGGAACGGCAGCACGGTGTGGGCGTCCAGGGCCTCCACCACCGCGGCGAGCGGGGTGAAGCGGCCGTCCTCCAGCTGCCGGATCTCCGGCAGGTAGTCCTCCATCAGCCACAGTTGCGGCCGGTGCGCCGGATCCCAGGTGAACACCACCTGCCGCCGGGCGACCCGCCTCAGCTCGGCGAGCCCCTGCCGCAGGTCGGGCCAGTGGTGGACGGTCAGCACGGCCATCGCCGCGTCGAACGCCCCGTCCGCGAAGGGGAGCCGCGAGGCCGACGCCCTGACCTTCCGCCGCCCCGGGTGCTGGTCGAGCATGACCCCCGACGGGTCGACGGCCGTCACCTCGGCGTCCTCCGGCTCGTACGACCCCGCCCCCGCCCCGACGTCGACCACCGTGCGCGCACCCCGCAGCGCGGCCCCGATCAGCGCGTGCAACCGCGGGTCCGGCCGCCTGATCCGCCGGTACCCGACACCGATCCGGTCGTACGCCGCCGGTCGGACCTCGTTCTCCAGGTGTCCCATCCGGTCAGCCCAGCAAACGGGAGGCCCCTCGTGCCGTCTGGGCACATTTCCAATGTACAGCGATACAGATTTCTGTCAATACAGACATGCAGAAGTACAGCTGTCTTTACATCTGTACG
>NZ_JBEZUT010000055.1:0-33960 GCF_040636595.1 Kitasatospora sp. NPDC036755 | reverse complement strand
GCGGCCGGCCTCGCGACCCTGCCCGTCACCGCGGCCGCCGCCGCGCCGGCCGCCCCGGCCGTCCAGGGCTACACCGCCCCGGCGTCCGCCGGTCCGGCCGCGGAGGCCGCGAACAACCAGGCGTTCTTCCGGGCCGTGATGGCCTCCGCCAAGGCCCGGCAGGCCGCCGACCCGTGGCTGCTGACCGTCACCGTCACCTACGACACCGCGAACGCGCCCTCCTTCACCGGTCAGATATCCCAGGCCGCCCAGATCTGGAACGGTTCGGAGAGCAACGTGCGGCTCCAGGAGACCGGCGGCAACGGCGACTTCTCGTACTACGAGGGCAACGACAGCCGCGGCTCCTACGCCAGCACCGACGGCCACGGCCACGGCTACGTCTTCCTCGACTACCAGCAGAACCAGCAGTACAGCTCGCTGCGCGTGGTGGCGCACGAGACCGGCCACGTGCTCGGCCTGCCCGACGACTACTCCGGCCCGTGCAGCGAACTGATGTCGGGCGGCGGCCCCGGCCCGTCCTGCACCAACCCGTACCCGGACGGGAACGAGCGCAGCCAGGTCGACTACCTCTGGGCGAACGGTCTCGCGGCACGGAACTGACCGGACCCGAGGGCGGGTTCGGAACGGCGGGCCGCTCGGCCGGAATCGAGCGGCCCGCCGTTCCGGGTACTTCCCCGGACGGGAGCCTAGCCGCCGCCGGAACGGAATGCCAGGGGCACGATTGAGTCAAGGTCAGGGAAAGACAATTCAATTCGGCTCCGCGGAAGGGGTATTGGACGGTGCTATCGCGGGTTGGCATCATCCGCGCACGCACCGGGTTGCCCGAAGCTCTGGGGACACCACCCGTTGACCAGGTGTTCCCCCCGGGCCGGCCCCCACCGGCCACGTCACCTCAGGAATCGGAGCCCCCACATGAAGCGATCCGTGCTGTCCGCCACCCTCGGCCTCGCCCTCGCGGCCGGCCTCGCCGTCCTGCCCGCCACGGCCGCCGCCGCGGCGCCGGCCGCCCCGGCCGTGCAGGGCTACACCGCGACGACGTACGCGGGCTCGGCCGCGGAGGCCGCGAACAACCAGGCCTTCTTCCAGGCCGTGATGGCCTCCGCCAAGGCCAAGCAGGCCGCCAACCCGGGCCTGGCGACCGTCACCGTCACCTATGACGCCAGTTCCGCGCCGTCCTTCCGCAACCAGATATCCCAGGCCGCGCAGATCTGGAACAGTTCGGTCGCCAACGTTCAGCTGCGGTCCGGTTCGGCCGCCGACTTCCGCTACTACGAGGGCAACGACAGCCGCGGCTCCTACGCCAGCACCGACGGCCACGGGCGCGGCTACGTCTTCCTCGACTACCAGCAGAACCAGCAGTACAGCTCGGTGCGCGTGGTGGCGCACGAGACCGGCCACGTGCTCGGCCTGCCGGACCACTACTCCGGCCCGTGCAGCGAGCTGATGTCGGGCGGCGGCCCCGGCACCTCCTGCACCAACCCGTACCCGAACACCACCGAGCGCAGCCGCGTCAACTCGCTCTGGGTGCGCGGCTGACCCCTTGGGCGTGACCGCCCCGCCCCGGACCGGCCGGCTCGCCCGCGGCCGGTCCGGGGCACCGCCGCATCGGCGCGCGGCCGGGTTCGGCGGCGGGGCTCGGCCGGGGCGCGCCGCGGGGCGTGGCCGGGCGCCGTCGGTGCCGGGTGCTGCCGTTGCCGGGTGCTGTCGGTGCCGCGTGCGAGCATGCGGCCGAGACCCGTACGCCCCGACCGCCAGGAGCCACCTCCCATGCCCCGTCCCGTCCCCGACCGGCTCGCCGACCTCCCGTACGCCGAGCTGCTGCGCCCGCACACCGGGCCGCTGCGCAGCGACGAACGGTACGACACCGCGCACTTCGACGGCGGCGAGCACACCGACGAGTCGGGCGCCGGGGCGGCCTTCCTGGAGTGCGCCTTCACCGGCGTCGCGCTCAGCGGGGTCAAGCTGCGCCAGGCCCGGTTCAACGAGGTGTGGGTGCAGGCCGGCCGCTGGGTCGCCTGCGACCTGAGCGACTCCGAGTGGCAGGACAGCTCCTTCGTCGGCGGGGTGCTCGCCGGCGTCGCGGGGTACGGCTCGGCGCTGCGCCGGGTGGTGTTCCGGGGCTGCAAGCTGGAGGCGGTCAACCTGCGCTCGGCCGTGCTGCGGGACGTCGTCTTCGAGGACTGCCTACTGCGCGACGTCGACTTCGGCGAGGCGAAACTGACCGGCGTCTCCTTCCCCGGCTCCACGCTGGAGGAGGTGCGGCTGCGCGGTGCGACGCTGAGCCGGACGGACCTGCGCGACGCCGCCCGGCTCGGGCTGACCGACGGCCACCAGGGGCTGCGCGGAGCCGTCATCAGCTCCACCCAACTGCTGGAACTGGCGCCGCAGTTCGCCCACGCGCTGGGGATCGAGGTCAAGGACCGCTGAGCACGCCGGCCCCTTCGCCCGTTCAACCGGGCGTCGCTCGGTGACACCCGGGCGAACAGTCCGCCAACCCTCCCGCGCACATCTGGTGGCCCGCTCCGCGCGCGGTGGAGACTGCTGCGCGATCGAGTGCGCCCCGACTTGTGTACACAACATCGTCAGCGAAGGGACGGGCCGGGCCGATGGCCGAGCTGAGTCGTAGGAAGTTCGTCACGCTGTCCGGCGCCGCCGCGGCGGGCCTCGCCGTGGCCGGCACCGGCACCGGCGCCGCGGACGCCGCCCCGAGCGGCACGGCCGCGACGGCCGCCACCGCCGCGCGCGCCACCACCGGCACCATCACCGACGCCCGGCACGTGGTGATCCTGATGCAGGAGAACCGCAGCTTCGACCACTACTTCGGCATGCTGCGCGGCGTGCGCGGCTTCGCGGACCGCAGCGCCATCCAGATCTCCGGCGGCTACAGCGTCTTCAACCAGCCCAACGGCCTGCTCGCCCGCCAGTACCCGTGGCAGTTCAGCCAGACCAAGCCGGCCGGGGGAGCGGACCCCGAGCGCCTCGCCCAGTGCAATGGGGACCTCAGCCACGGATGGGGCGATCAGCACAAGGCCTGGAACGGCGGGAAGATGGACTCCTGGGTCGCCGCCAAGGGCAACGTCCGCACGCTCGGCTTCCTCACCCGCCAGGACATCCCGTTCCACTACGCCCTGGCCGAGAACTGGACGATCTGCGACGCCTACCACTGCTCGGTGCTGAGCGCGACCGGCCCCAACCGCACCTACCACTGGTCCGGCCAGATCGACCCGGCCGGCACCGCGGGCGGCCCGGCCTACGACGGCGGCGACGAGAAGGGCCTGCGCTGGCAGACCTACGCCGAGGCGCTGGAGGGCGCCGGCGTCAGCTGGAAGGTCTACCAGAACGCCGCCGACAACTACGGCGACAACGCCCTGGCGTACTTCACCAACTTCACGGGCGCCCAGGCCGGCAGCCCGCTGGCCGTCAAGGGCATGGGCTCGGTGCCCAAGGTCACCGGGCGGACCCCGGACGACATCGCCGCCGCCATCAAGGCCGACGTGCTGGCCGGGACGCTGCCGCAGGTGAGCTGGATCGTCCCCGACCAGGCCTCCTCCGAGCACCCGTACGCCACCCCGGTGGACGGCGCGCACTTCGTCCACATGGTGATCGACGCGCTCAACGCGGACCCGAACGTCTTCGACTCGTCCGTCCTGTTCATCAACTACGACGAGAACGACGGCTTCTTCGACCACGTCCCGCCGCCCGTCGCCCCGGCCGGCACCCCGGGCGAGTTCTACAACGGCACCAACATCGGCCTCGGCTTCCGCGTCCCGCTCATCGCCGTCTCGCCGTGGACCCGTGGCGGCTGGGTGAACTCCGAGACCTTCGACCACACCTCGGTGCTGCGCTTCCTGGAGACCTGGACGGCCGCCCTCGGCAAGCCCGCCACCTGCCCGAACATCAGCGACTGGCGCCGCCGCGTCTGCGGGGACCTGACCAGCGTGTTCGACTTCGCCAACCCGGTCTACGGCCTCCCGGCGCTGCCCGACACCTCGCAGACCATCGGCCTGTCCGCCTGCGGCCCGCTGCCCAACCCGGCGCCGGTGAACAACCAGCTCCCGGTGCAGGAGTCCGGCACCCGCCCGGCGCGCGCCCTGCCGTACCAGCCGAACGCCAACCTGGACCACCTGGAGTTCGGCTCGGGCGGGGTGATGAAGGTCTGGATCGCGATGGACAACGGGGGTGCCGTCGCCACCAAGTCCGCGCACTTCGCGGCCTACGCCAACGCCTACCGCGGCGGCGGCCCCTGGCAGTACACGGTGGACCCGGGCGGCAGCACCAGCGACTTCTTCAACTGCGGCACCAACTTCGGCGGCGGCCCGTACGACCTCACGGTGGTCGGCCCCAACCGCTTCCTGCGCCGCTTCAAGGGCGACGCGACGAAGGCGGGCAAGAACGCGGCCGTCACCGCCTCCTACGCGGTCGAGTCGGGCACCGGCAAGCTCGCGCTCTACGTCCGGCTCGCCAACTCCGGCAGCACCCCGATGACGTTCACGATCGCGTCCAACAACTACCGCACGGACGGCCCCTGGACGTACCAGGTCCCGGCCGGCGGCAGCGTCAGCGACTTCTTCAACGCGGTGGCGTACAACGGCGGCTGGTACGACTTCACCGTGACGGTCGACGCCGACAGCAGCTGGTCGCAGCGGTTCACCGGCCACCTGGAGACGGGCGCCCCCAGCGTCACCGGCTGACCCTCGTCCCCACCGCGCCGAACGGGGCCCCGCTCCTCCGCCGAGAAGCGGGGCCCCCGTGTCACCGCCGCCAGAACAGGTGGTGCGCCACGCCGCTCGGGCTGGGGACGACCTCCAGGTGGAACCGGTCGAGCAGCTCGTCGGGGGACTCCCACAGCTTCAGCCCGGAGCCGAGTTCCAGCGGGGAGACCGCGACGTGCAGGGTGTCCACCAGGTCGGCGTCGAGGAACTCGCGGATGGTGGTGACCCCGCCGCCGAGGCGGACGTCCTTGCCGTCGGCGGCCTCCCGGGCCTGCTTGAGGACGGTGGCCGGGTCGCCGTCGACGAAGTGGAAGGTGGTGTCGGAGAGCGTGAACGACGGCCGGTGGTGGTGGGTCATGACGAACACCGGGGTGCGGAACGGCGGCTCGTCGCCCCACCAGCCGAGCCACTCGTGGTCCTGCCACGGCCCGCGCTGGGTCCCGAACTTGTTGCGGCCCATGATCTCGGCGCCGATGTTGCGGGCGAAGTCCCGGGTGAAGTAGTCGTCCAGGCCCCGGCTGCCGCCGGCGTCGGTGCGCATCGGCCAGCTCGCCGTGGCCCCGGCCCAGGAGAAGAGCCGCTCGGGGCGGTCGAGGCCGAACGGCAGCTCGAAGGTCTGGTGCTCTCCGGCGGCGATCCCGTCACCGGAGACGTTGAAGTTCATGACTCTGAGCAGTTGGTCCATGGCGGGGGCTCCTGTCCCGTGATCGTGCGGCGGGGTGCCGCACACCCTGACGTCGGAGCGGACGCGGCCGGATCGACATCGGACCCGAAAATCTTTTCCGGGCACCGAGGGAGTCCTCCGGAGCGCCGGACGACCGGCCGGGGGAGCCGCGCCGTTCAGGCGAACGGGCCCCGGGGGAACCACGGGTCGCGGACCTCGCGGGGCCCGTCCGGTGTCAGCAGGGTGAGGCCGAGCGTGCCGGAGGCGTACTCGGCGAGCTGCACCGAGCCGTGCCGGGTCTCCAGTTCGGCCTGCACGGGCACCGGCAGTTTGGTCAGGGCCCGCCGCAGCTGTAGGGCGTCGCGCCGGCTGATCGGCTGCGGCGCGCGCAGCACCAGCCGCAGCGGGCTGAGCGGCCCGGCCACCGGCACGCCGCTGCCCAGTTCGTAGCCGGCCGCGCCGATCGGGCCCCAGGACAGCCGGTGGTCGGCGACCAGGCGGCCGACCTCGGGCAGCAGGGCCAGGGCCGGGATGCCGGCCAGCCGCTCGGGGGCCAGGCGCTCTCGCCGCTCGGGCAGCTGCTCGGGCCGCAGCGTCCGGGCCACCGCCGCCCAGGGCGCCAGGGCGTCCAGCCGCTGCCCGGGGCGCGGACCGCGCACCGTCACCGGGAACCACAGTTCGGGCGCCGCCTCCGGGTCCCGGGTGCAGCGCTGGGGGTGCGGCAGGTCCACCGGGCTGCCGACCACGGAGGGTGCCCGGCCGACCGTCACCCAGGGGTGCGCCCGCAGCACCGCCCGCGCCCAGTCCGGCAGCCCGCCGCCCGCGAGGGGCCGCAGCGAGCTGGGGCACTGCATCAGCAGCAGGTCGTGCGCGCCGGGCAGCCGCCCGTCCAGTGCGGCCAGCGGGCCGACCCGCCGGCGCGGTCCGTCGTGCGGGTCCTCGGCGGTGCGCCGGGCGTGGCTTCCGGGGTGTACGACGGTCACAGCGGGCTCCAGAGGGTGGCGTCGATTTTCGCCGACGGCCCCAATCTGCGCCCGGGCGGCGGCCCGCCGCTACGGCCCTTGGGCGCGACCACCAGGGACCAAAGGCTCAAGGTGCGTCCGCCCGCCCCCGGTGTGAGAGTGGGGGCGAACCCGGTATCCGACCTTCCGTCCCGTCCCGTCTGGAGGAGTCATGGGGATCATCGACAGGTTGTTCCACCGGCCGCAGCACGAGTCCGCCGGGCAGGAGTCCGCCCAGCGTGCCGCCCTCGCCCACGACGAGGCCGCCGACGCGTACGGCGACGACGTCGAGCGCACCCGGGACCAGCAGCAACGGCTCGCCCAGGAGGAGGCCGACCGGCGTGCCGCCGAGAACATGACCTCCGAGGGCGACCCCTGGGGTTGAGCCCCCGGATCACCTCGTCCGCGGCGGCAGCGGCGGGCGCCGCAGGTCCGGCCGGGGCGTGCTCGCCGGCGGGGGCTCCGCGGCGGGCGCGTCCTCCAGCAGCTCCAGGGCCAGCTGGACGGCCGTGACCAGCTCGGGGTGGCGCCCCCGGGCCCAGTCGCGCGGGGTGCGCAGCACGTGCACGTCCGGTTCGACGCCCCGGTTCTCCACCGACCAGCCGAGCCCGCCGCCGAACCAGGAGGCGTTCTTCGGCACCGAGATCTGGGTGCCGTCGCCGAGGGTGTGCCGTCCGCTCATCCCGACCACCCCGCCCCAGGTGCGGGTGCCGATCACCGGGCCGAGCCCGAGCAGCCCGATCGCCGCGATGATCACGTCGCCGTCCGAGCTGGTGGCCTCGTCGGCCAGCGCCACCAGCGGTCCGCGCGGTGCGTGCCGGGGCCAGCGCACCGGCCGGCGGTCCCGGCTGAAGTCCCAGGCCAGGACGTGCCGGGAGAGCTTCTCCAGCACCAGTTCGGAGACGTTGCCGCCGGCGTTGCCGCGCACGTCCAGCACCAGCGCGGGTTTGTCCAGCTCGCGCCGCAGGTCCCGGTTGAACTGCGCCCAGCCGGAGCCGCCGAGGTCCGGGATGTGCAGGTAGCCGCACCGGCCGTCGCTGAACTCCCGTACCAGGGAACGCCGTTTGGCCACCCAGTCCTGGTAGCGGATGGGCCGTTCGTCGGTCAGCGGGGTGATCACGATCCGCCGCACCGGGCCGTCCGGGCCGCCGCCGCGCAGGGCCAGTTCGAGCGTGGTGCCCCCGGTGCCGGCCAGCAGCGGCAGCGGTCCGCGCAGCGGGTCCACCGGGCGGCCGCCCACCTCCAGGAGCTCGTCGCCGTCCCGGACGCCCTGGGCGGCCAGCGGGGCGCGGGCGCGCGGGTCGGAGGTCTCGCCGGGCAGCACCCGGTGCACCAGCCAGCGGCCGTCGGGGGAGCGGTGGGCGTTGGCGCCGAGCAGGCCGAGCGGCTGCTGGGCGAGGGTGGGGCCCTCGGCGCGGCGGGAGGGGGTGACGTAGGCGTGCGAGGTGCCGAGTTCGCCGAGGAGTTCGCGCAGCAGGTCGGCGAAGTCGTCGGGGGAGCAGATCCGGTCCAGCAGCGGCTCGTACTGGGCGACCAGCGCGGGCCAGTCCAGGCCGGACATCCGCTCGTCCCAGAACTGGTCCCGGACGATCCGGGCGGCCTCGTGGTAGGCCTGGCGCCACTCGGCGGCCGGGTGCACGGTGTGGGTGATCCGGCGCAGGTCGACGGTGGTGCCGGCGGAGGGGGCGGCGACCGGGACCACCCGCAGCGTCCCCGCCGAGTAGACCGCGATCGAGCCGCCGTCCCCGGAGACCGCGTAGCCGTCCAGCCGGTCCACCAGGGTGCTGCGGGTGCCCCGGGCCAGGTCGAAGTGCTCCAGTGAGGGGCGCCCCGAGGTGTCCTCCGGGCTGGCGAAGGTCTGGCCGAGGGTGCCGGAGATCGGCCAGCGCAGCCAGACCAGGCCGCCGCGCACCGCGTCGGTGGTCGAGTACTTGGAGGCGATCACCGGGAACTGGAGCAGTCGCTCGCCGATGCCCTCCGGGTCGACCCGGACGGTGCCGTCGCCGCCGCCGTCGCCGTGCGGGGCGCCGTCCTCGGCCGCCGCGGCGAACGGCGAGGGGGTGTCGGCGGCGAGCGGGACGAGGTACGGGCGGCAGCCGAGCGGGAAGGAGAGGTCGCCGGTGTGCACGTCGTGGACCGGGTCGAAGCCGCGCCAGGAGAGGAAGGCCAGGTAGCGGCCGTCCCGGGTGAACACCGGCTGCTCGTCCTCGAACCGGCCGTCGGTGACGTCGGTGGTCGCCGCGGGCGCGTCGGCGCGGGTGAGCCGGATGCGGCGCAGCGAGCGCCCGGCGACCGGCTCGGACCAGGCGATCCAGTGCGAGTCGGGGGAGAAGCGGGCGCTGGAGACCGGCCCGTAGCCGGAGGCGGCCAGTTCGCGCACCTCGCCGTCGGCGGCGGAGACCACCAGCAGCCGCCCGTCCGAGGTGGTGGCGGCGAGCCGGCTGCCGTCGGGGGAGGCGGTGAGCTCCAGGACGCGGCCGATCCGTCCGGCGGCGAGCACCCGGCGGTGGCGCCGCTCCGGCCCGGGGTGGTCCGGCGGCCCGGTGTGGCCCGGCAGCGGCACCACTTCGACGGCGTCGGCGCCCTCGGCGTCGGTGATCCAGGCCGCCTCGCCGGTGTGCCCGAGCACCACCGGCAGCCGGGTGCGCACCCCCGGGGTGTCGGCGAGGGCGCGGGCCGGGCCGTCCTTGTGGGTGAGCCAGTACTGGCTGCCGCGCACGGTGATCACCCCGGCGTGGCCGGTCCGGTCGCAGGCGAGGTCCTTGACCTGGCTCGCGGCGCCGACCAGGTACGGGCGGCGGCCGGCGCGGGCGCCGCCGAGCGGGACGTGCAGCCGGCGCGGGGCGGGCGCGTCCAGGCCGTCCAGCAGCCAGAGGTCGCCGGCGTGCTGGTAGACGATCCGGGTGCCGTCGGTGGCGGCCTCGCGGGCGTAGTAGGAGGCGTGGTCGGTGTGCCGGCGCAGGTCGGTGCCGTCCGGGCGGCAGGAGTAGACGTTGCCGATGCCCTCGTGGTCGGAGAGGAAGGCGATCCGGCTGCCGAGGGCCCCGTCGACGGGCATCGGTGCGGCGAGGTGCCCGGTGTGCTCGGGCAGGATCCGCTCGCCGTCGACCCAGAGCCGGCCGGTGGCGCCGCCCCGGTAGCGCTTCCAGGCGGCGGGCTCGTGCGGGGCGGCGCCGGTGAGCAGCACGGTCCGTTCGCGGCTCATCTGGGCGTCGCCGACCGGCCCCCAGGGCATCCGGCGGCCGGGGGAGCCGTCCGGCGGCAGGGAGTGCGCCCAGGTGTAGTGGCCGAAGGGCTCGTGGTAGGAGGTGACGGCCAGCACCTCGCCGTCCGGCAGCCAGCCGCGCACCCGGGTGTCCTGGCTGCCCCAGAAGCTGAGCCGGCCCGCCTGGCCGCCCTCGACCGGGGCGGTCCACACCTCGGGGGTCAGGCCGAGCCAGCTGGTCCAGGCGAGGGTGGTGCCGTCGGGGGAGAAGCGGGGGTGGCTGACCCTGGTGCGGTCGCAGCAGACCCGCCAGGCCCGGCCGGTGGTGTCGGCGCCGGCGTCCAGCGGGGCGATCCAGACGTCGTCCTCGGCGGTGAAGGCGAGCAGGCCGCCGTGCAGGTGGGGGTGGCGGAGGTAGCCGGGCGGGGTCACTCCTCCATCCTTCGACGGGGTGTCACCCCCGGCAACCGGAGCGGCCGGGAACCGGTCTGGACCATTGACACCGCCCGGCCGGATCCACTTCAGTGGTCTAGTCCAACTTGGGTGCCAGGCCGGGCCGTTCCCCCCACTGGCGCGTGCTCCGGCGTGCCCTCGGACGTCCCCCACGACCGCGCCATCGCAGGAGCGCCCGCATGCGCAGAACACCCACCCCCCGAACCCCCGCCACCGGCCGCCGCGCGGCCGTCGCCGCCGGTACCGCCTCCGCCGTCGCCGTCGCCACCCTGGTCGGCGTCACGCTGGGCCTGGCGCCCGCCGCCTCGGCCGGCGAGTTCCTGGTCAACGGCGGCTTCGAGTCCGGCTCGCTCGGCCCCTGGAGCTGCAGCGGCAACTCCGGGAGCGTCGTCACCAGCCCGGTGCACGGCGGCAGCCGCGCGCTCGCCGCGGCCGCCACCGCCGGCGACACCGCCCAGTGCGGTCAGACCGTGACCGTCGCCCCGAACACCACCTACACGCTCAGCGCCTACGTCAACGGCTCCTACGTCTACCTGGGCGTGGACGGCGGCGGCCCGAGCACCTGGACGCCAGGCACCGGCGGCTCGTACCAGAAGCTCAGCCTCAGCTTCACCACCGGGGCCAACCAGACCAGCGCCACCGTCTACACCCACGGCTGGTACGGGCAGGGCACCTACTACGCGGACGACGTCTCGCTGGACGGCCCGGGCGCGCCCAGCCCGACGCCGACGCCCACCGGCACCGCCTCGCCGACCGCAACCGCCTCGCCGACCGCAACGCCCACCGGCACCCCGACCGGGACGCCCACCGGCACCCCGACGGGCACTCCGACCGGGACGCCGACCGGCACGCCCACCACCTCCCCGGCCGGCAGCCACGCCCTGGTCGGCTACCTGCACGCGAGCTTCGCCAACGGCGCCGGCTACACCCGGATGGCCGACGTCCCGAACTCCTGGGACTTCATCGACCTGTCCTTCGGCGAGCCCACCTCCGTCACCTCCGGCGACATCCGCTTCAACCGCTGCCCGGCCACCGAGTGCCCGACCGTCGAGTCGGACGACGAGTTCAAGGCGGCCATCGCCGCCAAGCGGGCCCAGGGCAAGAAGGTGCTGATCTCGATCGGCGGCCAGAACGGCCAGGTCCAGCTGACCACCACCGCCGCCCGGGACACCTTCGTCAGCTCGGTCTCGGCGATCATCGACAAGTGGGGCCTGGACGGCCTGGACATCGACTTCGAGGGGCACTCGCTCTCCCTCAACACCGGTGACACCGACTTCAAGAACCCGACCAGCCCGGTCGTCGTCAACCTGATCTCCGCGCTGAAGACCCTCAAGGCCAAGTACGGCCCGGGCTTCGTGCTGACCATGGCGCCGGAGACCTTCTTCGTCCAACTCGGCTACCAGTACTACGGATCCGGCCCCTGGGGCGGGCAGGACCCGCGCGCCGGGGCGTACCTGCCGGTCATCCACGCCCTGCGCGACGACCTGACCCTGCTGCACGTCCAGGACTACAACTCCGGCTCCATCATGGGCCTGGACAACCAGTACCACTCGATGGGCGGCGCCGACTTCCACGTCGCGATGACCGACATGCTGCTCAAGGGCTTCCCGGTGGCCGGCAACGCCAACAACGTGTTCCCGCCGCTGCCCGCCTCCAAGGTCGCCATCGGCATGCCGGCCACCACCAACGCGGGCAACGGCTACGTCGCCCCGGCGGAGGTGAACAAGGCGCTCGACTGCCTCACCAAGCTGGCCAACTGCGGGACCTACGTGCCGCGTTCGGGCGCCCAGCCGAACCTGCGCGGGCTGATGACCTGGTCGGTCAACTGGGACCGGTTCGGCGGCCAGGAGTTCTCCAAGAACTTCAACGGCTACTTCGGCCGCTGACCCGGCCGGGCAGCCGCCCGTCCGGGCGGATGACCCGACGGCCCGCGGGGCCGTGCTTGAACCTGACACCGGTGTGAGGTCCGAGCATGGCCCCCATGGCGACCACACAGCTTCCGACCCCGGTACCCCGCAAGCCCTTTCCGCTCCCCGCCCTGCTCGCGCTGGCCACCGCGGTCTTCGTCACCGCGCTCACCGAGAACCTGCCCGCGGGCGTGCTGCCCGGGATGAGCGGGGCGCTCGGGGTCGGTGAGTCCGCGGCCGGGCAGACCGTCACCGTCTACGCGATCGGCTCCGCCGCCACCGCGATCCCGCTCAGCTCGGCCACCGCGGGCTGGGGCCGCAAGCGGCTGCTGCTCACCGCGATGGCGGGCTTCGCGGTGGCCAACACGGTCACCGCGGTCTCCACCAGCTACCCGCTGACGCTCGCCGCCCGCTTCCTCGCGGGCGTCGCGGCCGGCCTGGCCTGGGCCCTGCTGGCGGGGTACGCGCGCCGGCTGGTGCCGGCCGAGCAGCAGGGCCGGGCCATGGCGGTGGCGATGGCGGGCGTGCCGGTGGCACTGTCGCTGGGAGTGCCGGTCGGCACCTTCCTCGGGCAGGCGTTCGACTGGTGGGTGCCCTTCCTGGCCATGACGGCACTGGCGGTCGTCGTGATCGGCTGGATCGCGGCACTGCTGCCGGACCAGCCCGGGCAGCCGGCCGGCCAGCGGGAGCCGGTCCGGCAGGCGCTCACAGTGCCCGGTGTCCGGCCGGTGCTCACCGTCACGGTGCTCTTCGTGCTCGCGCACACCATCCTGTTCACCTACGTCGCGCCCTTCCTGGACCGGGCCGGCCTCGGCGGCGCCACCGGACCGGTGCTGCTGGTCTTCGGGCTGGCCTCGCTGCTGAGCGTCTGGCTGGTCGGCGCCCACATCCACCGCCGGCTGCGGCAGCTGACCATCGGCGGCGCGCTGCTGGTCGCGCTGACGGCGGCCGTCCTCGCGGTCCGGTCCGGCGGCGCGCCGCCGGTGTACGTCGCGGCGTTCTTCTGGGGCCTGGGCTGGGGCGGCGCGCCGACCCTGCTCCAGACCGCCCTCGGCGACGCCGGCGGGGAGCGGGCGGACGCCGCCCAGGCCGTCCTGGTGACCCTGTGGAACGCCGCGATGGCGGGCGGCGGCGTGGTCGGCGGCCTGGTCCTGAGCGGCCTGGGCACCGGTGCCCTGCCCTGGACGGTGCTCGCGCTGATGCTCCCCGTCCTCGCCGTGGCCACCGCCGCCCGCCGCCACGCCTTCCCGGCCCCGGCCCGGCGGCGGTGAACACGGCCCGGCGTCAGCGCTCCATCAGCCGGTGCACCGCCTCGACCACCTCGGGGGAGGCCTTCGCCATGGAGCCCGAGTCGTACGGCGGCTGGGGGTCGTACTCGATCAGCAGCTGGATCGCCTGCGCGGTGGTGTCCCCGCTGATCAGGCCGGTCAGCGTCAGGGCGAGGTCGATCCCGGCCGAGACCCCGGCGGCGATGGCGTACTTGCCGTCGATGACGACCCGCTCCGTCCCGGTCGGCTCCGCCCCGTACGCGGGCAGCCGGTCCAGCACGCCCCAGTGGCTGGTGGCCCGGCGGCCCTTGAGCAGCCCGGCGGCGCCCAGCAGCAGCGAGCCGGAGCAGACCGAGGTGGTCCAGGTGGTGGTCGCGTCCACCCGGCGCAGCCAGTCGAGCAGCGCCTCGTTCTCGAGCTGGGCCTTCGTCCCGGGGCCGCCGGGCACCAGCAGCAGGTCGGCCGAGTCCACCTCGTCCAGGGTGGCGTCTGCGGTGACCGCCAGGCTGCCGACGTCGTTGCGCACCGGCCCCCGCTCGGCGGCGACGAACACGACCTCGGCGCCGGGGATCCGGGACAGCACCTCGTAGGGGCCGACCGCGTCCAGCGTGGTGAAATCGGGGTAGAGCAGGATGGCGATGCGCATCAGTGACCTCCGGTCGGTTCGGGTCGGAAGCGGCGTCGGTACTCGGCGGGCGGGGCGGCCAGGGCCCGGACGAAGGCGCGCCGCATCGCCTCCGGGGTGCCGTAGCCGCAGGAGCGCGCGATCTCCTCGACGCCGTCGTCGGTGTCCTCCAGCCGGCGCCGGGCGGCCTCCAGCCGGACCCCGTCCACGTACCGGCCCGGGGTCACCCCGACCTCGCTGGCGAAGGCCCGGGCGAAGTGCCGCGGCGACAGCGCCGACCGGTCGGCCAGCGCCTCGACCGAGAGGTCGGCCTCGGGGTGCTCGGCGATCCACTGCTGCACCTCGCGCAGTGGCTGCCGGGCCGCCACCTGGGCGGCCAGCTGGGTGCTGAACTGGGCCTGGTTGCCCGGCCGGCGCAGGAAGACCACCAGGTGGCGGGCGATCAGCAGGGCCGTCTCCCGTCCGAGGTCCTCCTCGACCAGGGCCAGGGCCAGGTCGATCCCGGCGGTGACCCCGGCCGAGGTGGCGATCCGCCCGTCCCGGACGTGGATCGGGACCGGGTCCACCTCGACGTCCGGGTACCGCCGGGCGAGTTCCTCGCCGTAGGCCCAGTGGGTGGTGGCCCGGCGCCCGGCCAGCAGTCCGGCCTCGGCGAGCAGGAAGGCCCCGGTGCACACCGACACCACCCGCTCGGCCCGCCCGGCCAGCTCCCGGATCCGCGCCACCAGGGCCGGGTCCGCCAGCTTGGCGCCCTCCCCGCCGGGGACCAGCAGGGTGTGCACCGGCCCGACCTCCGCCAGGTCCGCGTCCGGCAGCAGCCGCAGTCCGCTGTGGCTGCGCACCGGGCCGCCGCCCGGGGAAGCGGTGGTCACCCGGTACGCCCCCGGCTGCCCCGAGGCCTTGCCCGCTCCCGCGAACACCTCCAGGGGGCCGGTCACGTCGAGGCTCTGCACGCCCTCGAAGAGGACGATGACCACGCTGCGCGCTCTCATGCGGCCAGCGTCCCAAGGGGGGAGCGGTGGCAGCAATGACCTGTTTCCCACCTTTCCTGCCATCCGCCGCGCGGGAACGGGCGGAACGTGCGGACAGGACGCGCGGGCGGGCGCGGAAACGCCGGAAGGCCCTCCGCTCTCGCGAAGGGCCTTCCGGCTGTCTGTGCGCCGCCAGGGACTCGAACCCCGGACCCGCTGATTAAGAGTCAGCTGCTCTAACCAACTGAGCTAGCGGCGCCTGCTGACGTGGAGAACATTACCTGGTCAGCGGCTGAAACTCACAATCGGCCCGGAGCGGGGAGCCGGCGCGCTCACATGGTCAGCACCACCTTGCCCCGCACGTGCCCGGCGCCGACCAGCCGGTGCGCCTGGGCGACCCGCTCGATCGGGAACGACTCCTCGACCTCCAGCCGCAGCCCGCCGGCCTCCCAGAGCTCCACCAGCGCGGCCAGCCGCTCTGCCGTCCGCTCGCCCCGCAGCCCCCGGACGCCCAGCCGTTCGGCGCCCGGGTAGTCGACCACGGTGCCGATCCGGTCCCGGTCGGCGACCAGCTCGACGGAGGCTTCCAGGGCGCCCCGCCCGGCGGCGTCGAAGGCCGCGGTCACCCCCTGCGGCGCCACCGCCCGCACCCGCTCGACCAGACCCTCGCCGTAGGCGACCGGCACCGCGCCCAGCTCCCGCAGGTACGCGTGGTTGCGCTCGCTCGCGGTGCCGATCACCGTCGCGCCCAGGGCCCGGGCCAGCTGGACGGCGACGGTGCCGACCCCGCCCGCGGCGCCGTGCACCAGCACGGTGTCGCCCGGGCCGACGCCGAGCTCGGTGAGCGCCACGTGGGCGGTCTGGCCGGAGGCGGAGAGCGAGCCGGCCTGCTCCCACGGCATCCCGGCGGGCTTGGCCACCAGGCGGTCGGCGCCCACCGTGACCCGGTCGGCCTGGCAGCCCAGCACCCGGAAGCCCAGCACCTCGTCCCCGATCCGCCAGCCGTCGGTGTCCGGGCCGAGCGCGTCCACGACTCCGGCGAACTCGTTGCCGAGGACGAACGGGGGCTCGACCGCCGTCCCCGGCGGGCGGAAGCCCTCGCGGATCGCGAGGTCCACCGGCTGCACCCCGGCCGCGTACACCCGCACCCGCACCTCGCCCGGCCCGGGCTCCGGGTCGGGCACCTCCGTGACCCGCAGGACCTCCGGACCGCCGTTCCCCGTCACGGTGACAGCCTTCATCCCGTTCCCACCCCTTCTCGATCCTTCCGATGCCGATGATCCTGCGCCCTGAAGTGCGCTTGAGGTCAAACTGTTGTTCAGCGTGTCGACACGGATGGGCACATTGTCAGATTTATCCTGGACGGCGCTCAGCCGTCCGTCGTCGAGAGGAACCTCCCCGTGGGCCAGCTGCCCCTGTTCTTCCTGGTGCTGCTCGCCTCCGTGGTGACCATGCCGCTCGGGCGGAAGACCGGAGTGCCGCAACCGGTGCTGATGACGCTGCTCGGCATCGTCATGGCGCTGGTGCCGCAGATCCCGGACGTCACCATCGAGCCCGAGCTGATCCTGCCGCTGGTCCTGCCCCCGCTGATCTTCGCGGTGGCCAGACGCTCCTCGGTGCGCTACTTCAAGGCCAACGCCCGCTCGATCCTGCTGCTGGCGGTCGCCCTGGTGGTGGTCACCACCGTCGCCGTGGCCGGCACCGTGCACTGGCTGCTGCCCACCCTGCCGCTGGCCGCCGCGATCGCGGTCGGCGCGCTCGTCTCCCCGCCCGACCCGGTCGCCGCCGTCGCGGTGGCCGGCAGCGTCGGGCTGCCCCGCCGCCTGGTCGCGATCCTGGAGAGCGAGGGGCTGTTCAACGACGTCACGGCGATCGTCATCTACTCGCTGTCCATCGAGGCCATGGTCAGCGGCGACTTCTCGGCCGGTGACGCGGTGCTGCGCTTCGTGCTGTCCGCGGTGCTGGCCGTCGTGGTCGGCGTCGCGCTCGGCTGGGTCAACACCAAGCTCGCCGAGCGCCTGGACGACCCGACCCAGCAGGTCGCGCTCAACCTGCTGGTGCCCTTCGCCGCCTACACCCTGGCCGAGGAGATCCACGGCTCCGGCGTGCTCGCCGTCGTGATCTGCGCGCTCTACCTCGCCGAGCGGGCCTCCGACGCGGACGCCGTCGCCTACCGGCTGGTCGGCAACGCCTTCTGGGAGGTCGTCGAGATCCTGATCACCGGCGTCGCCTTCGGCCTGATCGGCCTGGAGCTGGCCACCGTGCTCAAGGAGGCCGGCAGCGGCTGGACGGGCTTCCTCGGCGACGCGGCCGTGGTCATCGCGGTGGTCGTCGGGGTCCGGCTGCTCTGGCTGCTGCCGGCCGGCTGGCTGTCGAAGAAGCTGCGCTCCGGCGACGAGGAGGACACGCCGTTCAGCTGGAAGGAGAGCGTGATCCTCTGGTGGTCCGGCATGCGAGGGGTGGCGACCGTGGCCCTGGCACTCGCCATCCCGCTTACCCTGCACTCCGGCGAGGACTTCCCCGAGCGCGGCCGGCTGGTCTTCATCGCCTTCAGCGTCGTGCTCTTCACCCTGCTGGTCCAGGGCCTCACCCTGCCCTGGCTGGCCAAGCGGTTCGAACTGGACATCGACCAGGACAAGCACGAGCAGGCCGTGCGCCAGCTCTGGTGGCGGGCCGCCAAGGCCGGGCTCACCAGGCTCGGCGAGCTGGAGGAGCAGGACCGGCTGCCCGCCGAGGTCGCCGACCGGCTGCGGGACCGCCAGCACGACCGGCTGGCCCGGCTCTGCCCGGAGAACTACGCCGAGGAGGAGGCCGCCGAGGCCAAGCAGCGGATGGCCCAGTGGCGGGCCGCCCGGGACGTCGAGCAGGAGATGATCGCGGCCTCCCGCCGGGAGATGCTCGCGGCCCGCAGCGAGCTCGGCGCCGATCCGGAACTGGTCGACCAGGTGCTGCGCGGACTCGACCTGCGGTCCGAGCGAAAGTGACGGGCCGTCGCTGCCGTCGCTGCCGTCGCTGCCGTCTCGACTGTCGCGGCGGACCGGCTCGACCGGCTCCGGACCGGTTCGACGGGCCGTCGTGACGGGCCGTCCACTCCCCGTGGGCGCACCGCCCGCGCGCGCGGGGCGGAATGTGCGCGACCGGCTCCGGGGTTGCATAGGCTGAGCCCGGGCAGGCCGTCAACGGAGTCGGCGCACCACCAGTACCCGCACGACCTCGGCGAAACCCTCACGCCTGGCCCTGCCGGTTTCTGCACCCAGATGAATCGAGGACCCACCGATGTCGGAGACCCGCGCCGACGCCCGTACCCCGCTGGACCGCACCCCGCAGTGGGCCGCCCTGGCCAAGCACCGGGCCGAACTGGGCGACACCCACCTGCGTGAGCTGTTCGCCGCCGACCCGGAGCGCGGCCGCCGCTACACCCTCCAGGTCGGCGACCTGCACGTGGACTACGCCAAGCAGCTGGTCACCGACGAGACGCTGGAGCTGCTGCGCGAGCTGGCCGCCGCCACCGGCGTCGCCGAGCTGCGGGACGCCATGTTCCGCGGCGAGAAGATCAACAACACCGAGCACCGGGCGGTCCTGCACACCGCGCTGCGCGCCCCGCGCGGCGCCGTGATCGAGGTCGACGGCGAGAACGTGGTGCCGGCGGTGCACGCCGTCCTCGACAGGATGGCTGCCTTCGCCGACCGGGTCCGCAGCGGCGAGTGGAAGGGCCACACGGGCAAGCCGATCCGCACCGTCGTCAACATCGGCATCGGCGGCTCAGACCTCGGCCCGGCGATGGCCTACGAGGCGCTCCGCTCGTACGCCAAGCGCGACCTCGACGTCCGCTTCGTGTCCAACGTGGACGGCGCCGACCTGCACGAGGCGGTCCGCGACCTCGACCCGGCCGAGACGCTGTTCATCGTCGCCTCGAAGACCTTCACCACCATCGAGACCATCACCAACGCGGTCTCCGCGCGGGACTGGCTGCTCGGCGGCCTGGACGCCGGCACCGAGGCGGTGGCCAAGCACTTCGTGGCGCTGTCCACCAACGCCCAGGGCGTGCAGGACTTCGGCATCGACACCGCCAACATGTTCGAGTTCTGGGACTGGGTGGGCGGCCGCTACTCCTACGACTCGGCGATCGGCCTCTCGCTGATGATCGCCATCGGCCCGGACGCGTTCCGCGAGATGCTGGACGGCTTCCACCTGGTCGACGAGCACTTCCGCACCGCCCCGGCGGAGCGGAACGTCCCGCTGCTGCTGGGCCTGCTCGGCGTCTGGTACGGCGCGTTCTTCGACGCCCAGGCGCACGCGGTGCTGCCCTACTCGCACTACCTGTCCAAGTTCACCGCCTACCTCCAGCAGCTGGACATGGAGTCCAACGGCAAGTCGGTGACCCGCGACGGCACCCCGGTGGACTGGCAGACGGGCCCGGTGGTCTGGGGCACCCCCGGCACCAACGGCCAGCACGCCTACTACCAGCTGCTGCACCAGGGCACCAAGGTCATCCCGGCCGACTTCATCGGCTTCGCCAAGCCGGTCGCCGACCTGCTCCCCGGCCTGGTCGCCCAGCACGACCTGCTGCTGGCCAACTTCTTCGCCCAGACCCAGGCGCTGGCCTTCGGCAAGACCCCGGAGGAGGTCACGGCCGAGGGCGTGCCCGCCGAGCTCGTCCCGCACAAGACCTTCAAGGGCAACCACCCGACCACCACCATCCTGGCCGGCGAGCTGACCCCCTCGGTGCTCGGCCAGCTGGTCGCCCTCTACGAGCACAAGGTGTTCGTCCAGGGCGCGGTCTGGAACATCGACTCCTTCGACCAGTGGGGCGTCGAGCTGGGCAAGGTGCTCGCCAAGCGGATCGAGCCGGTGCTGCTCACCGGCGAGGGCACCGAGCGGCTGGACAGCTCCACCGCCGGGCTGGTCGCCCGCTACCGCGCGCTGCGCGGCCGCTGAGCCCCGGTCGGGCCGTCCGCTCCGGCGGGCGGCCCGACCGCTCGCGCCCCCGACGGAAACGCCGGAAGGCCCTCCGCTTTCGCGAAGGGCCTTCCGGCTGTCTGTGCGCCGCCAGGGACTCGAACCCCGGACCCGCTGATTAAGAGTCAGCTGCTCTAACCAACTGAGCTAGCGGCGCCTGCTGACAGAGAAGACTCTAGCAGCGCCGTGCGGCCGAGCCAAAATCGAATACCGGCCGCCCCGCGTTCACCCCCCGGTCACGACGGCCGTTCCGGCCGGAGCCGGCGCGCCCGGCTCCCGCGCCGCCCGGACACAGGCCCAGAGCACCACCGCGGCGCCCGGCAGCCGGGGAGTGCGCTGCTCGGGTGCGACGATCCACCGGCCGGCGCCCTGCCCGGGGGAGTCCGGACCGCTCACCATCCGCTGCAGGGGCGGCACGGTCACCGCGTCCCCCTTGCCGTGGCACAGCAGCGGTGGCACGTCCCGGGCCCACTCCTCCCAGGCGAGCAGCCGGCGCAGCCGGGGCGCCGCGCCCGGCTGGACGAACAGCAGCATCCGCCCCCGGTGCACGGCCACCGGTCCGCAGCCGGGACCGGACGCCCACAGTTCGTCCAGCACCCGGCGGCCGAACAGCGCCGGCACGCTGATCACGTCGAAGGCCCGCCCGCAGGGCAGCACCGAGGGCGCCCACGGACGGCTCTCCCACAGGGCGCGCATGCTGCGCGGGTACTCGCTGGCGGAGGCGAGCCAGGCCTCCCCGGCCGCGCCGACGCACTCCACCGAGGGGTGCATCACCGACGGGTACATCGCGGTTTGCCGCGTCACCGACTGCTGCGTCCAGATCTCCACGGAGAGCAGCCTGCGCGGCGCGCGCCTCCGGCGGGACGGAAAGCGCGGTTCGCCGGACAGCGCGGCGGGGGACGGCGTACCCTTCCCCGCCGCGCATATGCCAGGGGCCCGTGCCCGGCGGCGGGCGGGAGGCTCAGTCCTCGTGCCGGCGCGGCTGGAGCAGGGTGCGGCCGTACTCGATCATCTTGGCGGCGTAGTCCGGGGTCCAGTCCGCCCGCCGGGCGACCTCGGCGTCGGACAGCGCGTCGAACCGGCGCGGGTCGGCGAGCTGGGCGGCGGCGACCGCCTGGAAGTCCGTGGCCCGCTCGGCGGCGGCCCGGAAGGCCAGGGCCAGCTCCGTGGAGCGGCGCAGCAGCTCCGCCGGGTCCTCGATCGACTCCAGGTCGAAGAATCGTTCCGGCTCGGGTTCGGCGGACTGCGGCTCGAACAGCAGCTGCACCGGACGCAGGCGCCTGGTGGGCTCGGTCGACTCTGGGGAGTCGGGCATGGACGGACACCTCCGGGTCTCGGGTGGGGGTGGTTCGAATCTGCGCCGGGCCGCGCCGCCCGGTCGTGGCCGCCGTCCATTGTCTCGCGGCGGTGGCCGGTAGCGGAACGGTGCGCACGCGAGCGCTATTCCCCGGCGCGCGCCGGGCGCACGACTCGTGCGCCGCGCTTCCGGATCGCGTGCGAACCGGTTGTCCCGGTGTACCCGGCCGTCCGACCAAGCTGGAGAGACCCATGCGTGTGAGAAGAGTCCTCACGGCCCTCGCCCTGTCCGTCCTGTCCCTGCTGGGCGCCCTGCTCGCGATCGCCGCCTCGGCCGCCCCGCCCGCCGCGGCGGCCGAGACGGCACTGGTGGTCGCGGGGCAACCGAGCGAACCGGGCGGCCCCTCGACCGCGACCTGCCCGGCCGGCACCCACCTGACCGGCGGCGGCTACCGGCTCCAGCCGGACGCGGACGGCCCGGTGCGCGCCGACGGCCCCACCGACGACGCCCGGGGGTGGAGCGCGCAGGCGGAGCGGGGCCGGGTGGTGGCCTTCGCGATCTGCGAGACCGAGGACTGACCCCGGCCGCCCCCGCCGCTCCCGGCTGGTTCCGGTCTAGCGCAGGCGGACCCGGTGGCCGCTCAGGTGGTGCAGCACCTGGTGGTTGGCCTCCCAGCCGTCCGGGAACGCCACCGGGACACCCAGCTGCACCGGCTCGGTGGCCGGGTGCTCGTCCAGCAGCTCGGCGATCCCGGCCCGGGCCACCACGATGCAGGCGTGCCGGTGCCGGGATGCGAGCACGCAGAGCCGGCCGGTCTCCAGGTGGAAGGCGGTCGCGTCGGGGCGCCCGGACAGCGGGTGCAGCACCACGGTCACGTCGTACTCACGGCCCTGCAGACGGTTGGCGGTGTCCACCGTGACGGCCGGACCGGCCGCGCCGTCCACCGGAACACCCTCCTTGAGCAGCGCCGCGCGCACGGCCGCCGCCTGGTCCCGGTGGGCGGTGCCGACGGCGACCCGGTCCGCGGTCAGCGGGGCCCCGCCCTGCTCGGAGTGGGCGGTCAGCCCCCGCTCCAGCAGCCGGCGGACGGTGGCCGCGACGGCCGCCACGGCCTGCGGGTCGGTCCGTACGGTGTGCCGGGCGGGCAGCTCCAGCAGGGCCCAGCCGTGCTCGGCGGCCCGGTCGATCACCGCGTCCAGGGCCGATCCGTCCGGGCGCACCGCGGCCGTCAGCCGGCGGTCGTCCGGACCGGTGCCGGAGCGGAACGGCGTGTACGGGTAGAAGGCCCGCGAGATCAGCGGCGCGGCGCTGGCGGGCAGCCGCCAGGAGACCGGCAGCCGGTGCGGCTCGATCTCCGGGTTGTGAGCCAGCATGGTGACCACCGCGCTGCCGGACGGGTCGTACGACAGCCCGGCCCACTGCTCGGTGCCGACCACCGTGAACGGGTCCAACTGGCCCGGGTCGCCGACGAACAGCGCCCGTTCGAACAGCCGGGCCACCGCGAGCAGGGCGTCCGAGCGCATCTGGTACGCCTCGTCGACGATCGCGTGCCGCCACGGGGCCTCGGCCCGCACCCACTGCCACTTGGCCGAGGTGGAGATCACCACGTCGTGCTCGACCAGGTCGGCGACCTTGTCGGAGGGCGTCACGTTGGCGTGCTTCAGCACCTCCGGGCCCGGCCGGGAGTCCGCGGCGTGCAGCCGGCCGATCGTCAACTCCGGCGCCTTCTCGGCCAGTCGGCCGACCAGGTCGTCCACCTGCCCGTTGGTCTGGGCGACGATCATCAGCCGCTCGCCGGCCTCGACCAGCTCGCGCGCGGCCCGCACCACCAGCGTCGACTTCCCGGCGCCGGGCGGCGAGTCCACCACCACGCCGCGCGGAGCGCCGACCGGCGGACGGACGGTGGCCGCCAGGATCCGGGCCACCGCGGCGTCGGCGGCCGCACCCGGGGCCTGCTCGGGGGTCATCGGACGGTTCACTCCCACTCCTCGGAGACGGACGGGGCGGGCACGGGGGCGGCACCGGGCGGGCCGCCGTGGGTCCAGGGGGTGTCGTCCGGCTCGGGCAGCGGCGCGGACTGGCGGGCCGTCAACTCGAACAGGGTGAAGGTGACCTGGTCGCCGGGCTCGGGCAGACTGCCCGGCTCCGGCTCCTTCCGGCGGCCCATGCCGGAGAGCACCCGCACCGTGATGGTGCCCCCGGCCGCGTCCACCCCGACGATCTCCGCCTTCTGCGCGGACGGGCCGTGCACCCTGTGCACCTCCCGGCCGAGGTCCGCGTGCGGGCGGTCGACGGTGTGCACGGTGACCAGCGGACGCGGCTTGGGGGAGCGGCCGGTGGTGTCCCAGTCCGGCACCACCTCCGTCACCACGCCGCTGAACGCCTCGCCGGCCAGCCGGTGCTCGGCCATCGCCAGCGGGTCGTCCAACGCCTCCTGGACGTCGAGGCGGGTCTGCTCGCGCTCGCGCTGGGCGAGCTTGCGGGCGGCGGTGACGGCGTCGTCCTGCCGGGGCTGCGGCGGCTCACCGGCCGCCAGCCGGTCCCGGTGGCCGGTGTAGGACCAGCGGTCGCCCGTCCAGCGCTCCTCCAGGTGACCGGCCGGCGGGAGTCCGCGCAGCAGGTCCAGGCCCTGCCAGACGTCCCGCCAGGTGGGCAGCAGGACGGCCGTCAGCACCTCCTCCAGCGCCGCCACCGCGGCCCGCACGGCGGCCCGGGCACGGGCGGCCGCGGCCTCGTCGCGCTGCTCGGTGCTGTGCTGCAGGGCGCTCACGGCGGAGTCGTAGCGGGTGATCGCCGGGGCGAGCACCGACTCGTCGAAGCGGGGATCGGTGGCCGGGCCGGCCGGCGGGTGCAGCAGCTGCCCCCGGTCGTCCCGGGCGGACTCGGCCAGCTCGGCCGCCTGCGCGCCGCTCAGACCGGGCGGCGGGCGGTGCCAGGCGAGCCGGGCCGCCAGGTGCTGGTCCTCCAGGTGGCTCTGGCCGGTCGCCCAGTGCCGGGCCAGCAGGCCGGTCATCGGCAGCAGCAGCGAGGAACCGGGCACCTGCGCGCGGTCGGTGAGGTGGGTCAGCCAGCGGCCGAGCAGCGGCACCCGGACCGGAGCCGGGTACGGGCCCGGCTCCTCGTCCTCGGCGGTGCGGCGGAAGCGGGTCGAGCGGCCGATCAGGGCGAGGTGGTGCACGCCCGCGCCGTTCGGCACGATCAGCTGCGGGGCGTCCGCGCACAGCTCGCGGAACACCTGGGTCTTCTCGCCGGTCTCCGGGTCCTTCTCGGAACCCTCGATCTGCTCGACGTCCTCGGCGAAGGACTCCAGGTACGGCAGCAGGTCGGCGGCCAGCTCGGCCAGGAAGTCGAACCGCAGGGTGCGGTTCAGCGGCTGGGGTACCAGGTGCAGCCGCGGCGCGTCCCGGTCGGTGCCGAGCAGCACCGCGAGCGGCGCGCCCGCCTCGCCGGCGGCGGTCAGCGGGACCAGCACCATCGGGCGGTCGGACAGGTGCCGGTGCCGCACGGTGGCCAGCGGCTCGGCCCGGCCGCTGCGCACGGCCTCCAGCCGGGCGAGGGTGGTCAGGAGACTCATGCGCCCGCCTCGCTGTGCTCGGCGGGGGCATTCGCCCACGCGCACCTGTTGATGATGAGCTCGCTGCGCTCGCTCATGCTTCCGCTCCCAGCACCGTCGTGCCCAGGGCGGCCGTTCCCAGGGCCTCGGCGCGCAGGGCGGCCGCGTAGGCCAGGCGTTCGGCGGCGTCGTCCGCGTCGTCCAGGTCCCCGCTCTTGGTGCCGGCGGCGGCCAGTGCCCCGGCGACCGTACGGATGCTGCCCAGCTCGCCGCGCACGCCCCGGCCGAGCTGCTCGACCCGGTCGTCGCAGCGGGCCCGGGCACGGCAGTGGAAGCCGAGCTCGCAGGTGGAGAGGCAGTCCGGGCTGTACGCGGCGGGCACCGCCTCGACCGAGGCGGCCAGCTGCTCGGCGCTCCGGGCCGGCGCGCCGGCCTCGTCCGCGGCCAGGTCGAAGTCGGCGCCGGGCGGCAGCACCTCCAGCAGCCGGCCGATGCCGGTCAGCCGGCTCAGCTGGCGCCGGGTGACGGCCAGTTCGCGCCGGACGTCCACGGCGACCGCGGTCGGCCGGTTGCCGAAGTCCTTCGGGCAGACCAGCAGCACGCTGGTGCGCGGGCTGCCCGGCAGCCGCTGCTCGGTGTACGGGTCCTCGGCGAGCGGCTGCCCGGCCGCGGTGGCGGCGGCGTGCTGGAGCGCGAGCACGTACACGGCGGCCTGCCGGGCGGCGGCACCGACCTTGGCCGGGTCCGCGGTGCCGTCCAGCACCGGGAAGGACTTGATCTCCACCACGGTGCACCGTCCGTCGTGCACCACCAGCGCGTCCGGCTCCAGGTAGGCGGTGCTGCCGGCCACCTCCAGGCGCAGCATCGGGTGGTCCAGCAGCGTCCAGGCTTCCCGGTCGGCGGCGGCCCGGGCCAGTGCCTCGGCCGTCCGGTCGGCGCGCACGGCCGGCCCGGAGCGGTGCAGCAGGTCCGGCACCAGGAGCGGGGCGTGGCCCTCCGCCGGGACGCCCAGGTGGTGGCGGAGCGGCTCCAGCAGCGGGGCGTAGCCGTCGGCCTTCAGCCGTGACTCGAAGATCACGCCGCGGGCGATGGCGAAGGGGGACTGGCCGAAGGGGGCCGGGCGGCCGAGCCGGGCCGCCAGCGCGGACTTGTCCACCCCGGCCGCGTCGAGCACGGCGCGGCGGTGGCAGCCCGGATTGGCGGCGAGCGCGGCGAGGGAGCGGGCGTTCAGACTGCGCTGCGGGGCCGGACCGCGCAGCTCCGCGAGCCGCGCTGCGAGCGGCTCAGCGGGACCGCCGGGCGGCACGTTCGTCGAGACGTTCATGGTGCGGCCCAGTGTCGCATCCGGGTCCGACAACGCGGTGCGGACCGGCCGTTGGCGGGGGTGCCGGCGGCGGTCACCGGCCGCTGGGTCCGGCCGGCGGTCCCGTCCCGCCGGGGCGCCCGCCGGGACGGGCCCCGGGATCGTGGCCGCCGCCCGGGTGGGGGATCATGGAGCCCGGTGCTCAATGGTGAGACCGACCGTTGCCACCGCCCCTGTCGCTAGGAGCCCTCATGCCCGCCCGCATCGTGCTGGTCCGCCACGGCGAGACCGAGTGGTCCGCCACCGGCCGCCACACCGGCCGCACCGACATCCCGCTGACCGAGGAGGGCCGGGCGATGGCCAGGGCCCTCGGCGCCCGCCTCGCCAAGGCCCCCTGGAACGGGCTGCCGGACGCGCTCGTCTACACCAGCCCGCTCGGCCGGGCCAAGGAGACCTGCGAGCTGGCCGGCTTCGGCGACCGCGCGGTGGAGCGCCCCGAGCTCATGGAGTGGGACTACGGCGCGTACGAGGGCCGCACCGGCGCGGACATCCGGGCCACCGACCACCCCGGCTGGCTGATCTGGCGCGACGGGGTGCCCGGCGGCGAGAAGCTCTCCGAGGTGGCCGCCCGGGTGGACGCCTTCCTGGCGGGCCTCAACGAGGAGCACGGCGTCCCGGCACCGGACACCACCGTGATGCACTGCGCCGACCGGGACGTCGTCCTGTTCGCCCACGGCCACCTGCTGCGCATCCTCACCGCCCGCTGGCTGGGCCTGCCGCCCGAGTACGCCCAGCGGTTCAAGCTCGGCACGGCCGCGCTCTGCGTGCTGTCCTGGGAGTACGGCGCTCCGGCGGTGGAGGTCTGGAACGACCTGTCCCACCTGGAGGGCCCGGCCGCCGGGCACTGACCCCGGCCCCGCGGTCCGTCGGCGGGTTCCCGGGGGCAGCTCCGGGACCCGCCGCGTCCCCGGCGCCCGGCGCGGCCCCGGCGCCCGCCGCGGTGGGGCTCAGGCCGCCGCCCGGTCGTAGTCGGTCAGGAACCGGCGCACCTCGGGCACCGCGACGTGCGGCCGCAGCCGCCCGGCGGTGTCCGCGAGCATGCTGCGGATCCGGGCCGAGCGGACGGCGCCGAACAGCGCGACGGCCGCCGAGCCGTGGTGCGCCGCGCCCGCGAGGTCCCCGCGGCCGAGCCGGTCGTGGGCCAGTTCGGCGGTGTAGAGCACCCGGTTGCGGACGAAGTGCGGTTTCTGGAGCGCTATCGCCAGCCCGGCCTGCTCGCTGGCGCGGTCCCAGTCGCCGAGCGCCGACCAGCACTGCGACTGGAGGCCGGCGATCTCGGCCTCGCCGAAGAAGGACATCCACTCCGGGTCCCGCTCGCCGGGCCCGCTGTCGAACAGGGAGTACGCCCGGCCGAGCGCCCGCTCGCAGGAGAGGCGGTCCTGGAGCAGCGCCCAGGCGCCGGCCTCGCGCATGGCCAGCAGCGCGAGCAGCCGTTCGGAGCCCAGGCCCCGGGCGGCGACCTGCCCGGCCTGGGCGGCGCGCAGCGCCTCGCGCGGGCGTCCGGCGTCCCGGGCGAGGAAGGCGCTGTTGCAGAAGACGTGCGCCTCCAGGGCGGGGTCGGCGGCCATCCGGGCGGTGGCGAGCGCCTCGGAGTAGAACGACCGGGCGTCCGCGAGCCGGTTCGAGTCGTGCGCCAACCAGCCGACGGAGATGGCGAGTTCGCCCGCCCCGGCCTGGAGCCGGCGTTCCGTCTCGGGGCTGTACTCGCACTCGTTGAGCAGGACGTACGCGTTGCGCAGCGACTGCCCGGCGAGCTCGTAGAGGGCGTCGGCGCCGTGCGCGTCGTCGGCCAGCCGGATGTCCCGGACGGCCTGTTCGACGCCGAGCACCTCGGTGGCGCCGACCCGGCGCAGTGGCGCCACCGGCCCGGGCCGGCCGGGCACCAGAGGGTCGCCGCCGAGCAGTGAGGGCGCGGTGAACTCCGCGCCGGGGAAGGCACCTTGACCGGTGAGCGCACCGGAGGCGCCGTCGGTGCCGGCCGGTCGGCCGACGGCCGCGGCCGGTCGGTCGATGCCGATCACGGCGGCCAGCGCGGTGGTGCCGCCGGCCAGGAACGTACGGCGACGCACGTCGTCGTTCTCCTCGTCGAGGTTGGGCGATCCATCGGGCCCCCGGGGCACCGTCCCGGGACTCGGCCGGGCGAGCCCGTGCGGAGCGGCTGGATCCGCGTACGGCGAGGCAGCGTACGGGAGTTGAGTGGAGAGTGGTGAGCGCGGGGCGGGCAGGGGCGGGAACGGCGGGTGGAGCGGAGGGGGTTGGTTCCGTCCGCCGGGTCCGTTCGCCGGGCGGCGGCGGACGGAGGTCCGGGGGGCGAAGCCGAGGTCGGTGAGCGTGCGGTCCGGCCACATGTGCCGGAACACCCGCTCGTAGGCGTAGTTGGGGCAGCGGATCTCACCGGACTCGACCCGCCCGACGTAGCGGGCGTCGCAGGACACGTGCTCCCCGATCTCGCGGGCGGCCCGGCGGACGGCCGTGGCGAACTCGCCGGGTGAGCGGTCGCCGCGCAGTGCGCGCATCACGGTGTTGGGGGACGGTCGGTTCGGCTCGGCCGGTGGGGTGGCTGCCATGGCGCAGAGAGTACTCGGAGTCACCGTTCGGGCACATTGGGTTTGCAGGACATGTGCTGGCAATCCAGGGCAAAAAGGGCGAAGTTGCGGGATATCTGCCATGAAATGCCATGCCTTGCTGTAATGCGCCCCGTGGCCCGCGGTGCGGCCGCCGCGTTGTCCTGGTGCGAGGAGAAGCCCATGCCGTCGCCCGGCCCGTCCCAGCCCGGCGGCCCTCCCAACGGCTGTGCTTCCGGACCCGACGAGGTACAGGAGTGCCCATGATGGCCACCGGACTGCCGCGGTACCGACCCCTCCCTGGGGGAGTGCTCGCCGGTGCGGCGCCCGCCCTGCTCCCCGAACCCTCCGAGGACCGGGCCTCCGCCCCGGGACGGATCGAGGGCGGCCGCGTTTCCCGCGGCGGCATCCGACGCGAGCGCACCGCCCCCGACGAGGGCGCCCTCGTCACCGCCTGCGACACCGTGACCGTCGCCCTGCGGCACGGCCTGGAGGCCGTCGACATCCTGAGACTGCGCCGCGCCTGCGGGGCCGTCCTGCAGAGCCGCAACGGCAGCACCGTCTCCTTCCTCGTCCCGGCCGGCACCTGGGAGACCTGGCACCTGCCCGGCAGCTCCTGTACCGCGGGCGCCCTGGTGCCCGCAGCCGCCGACCCGCGCTGGGTGATCCCGCCCTCCGGAGCCGGCCGCACCGCGCGTCACACCGACGCCTGGGTGCTCCGCTCCGCCCTCTGCGAGGCCGCCTGCACGCTCACCGCCGGCGGCCTCGGCCCGTTCTAGCGGGCGTTCCGCGCGGATCCCGCCGGGCCCGCAAGCCTCCGGCCGGGTCCCCGCGGCACGCCCCGGACCAGGGACCGTCCCGCCCGGGCGGCGATAATGGCCGCCATGGGACGAAGCAGCAGAGCCGCGCGCGGCCCGGAGCCGGCAGCCACCACCGGACCGGGCGGACGCACCCACGCCCAGGGGCCGCTCAGTCGTCCCGTCGGCTCGGGGCTCGCCGAACTGCGCCCCGACCGCGACCGGCCCGCCGCCTGGTCACTGCTGATCGACGGCGCCCCGCAGTCCCTGGTCGACCTCGCCGACCCGACCCGCCTCGGCTTCGAGTACCAGCGCCGGCTCGGCCACCTGATCGACCTGGTCGCCCCGCCCGGCCGCCCGCTCACCGTCCTGCACCTCGGCGGCGGCGCCCTCACCCTGGCCCGCTACACCGCCGCGACCCGGCCGCGCTCCCGCCAGCAGGTCGCCGAGATCGACACCGCGCTCACCGAACTCGTCCGCGCCGAACTGCCGCTGGAGCGCGGCTGGCAGATCAAGGTGCGCGGAGCGGACGCCCGCGGCGTGCTGGAACGCACCCCCGAGGGCAGCGTCGACCTGGTGATCACCGACGTCTTCTCCGGCGCCCGCACCCCGGCCCACTGCACCACCGTCGAATTCACCACCCTCGCCGCCCGGGCCCTCGCCCCCGGCGGCTGGTACACCGCCAACATCGCCGACGGCGGGGCCCTGCCCTTCGCCCGCTCCCAGGTCGCCACCCTCGCCGCGGTCTTCCCCGAACTGTGCCTGATCGCCGACCCCGCCGTGCTGCGCGGCAAGCGCTTCGGCAACCTCGTCCTGGCCACCGCCCACACGCCGCTCCCGATCGCCGACCTGACCCGCTGCGCCGCCTCCGACTCGGCCCACGCCCGGGTGGAACACGGCCGCGCCCTCACCGACTTCGCCGCCGGTGCCGTTCCGGCGACGGACGCCACGGCGGCCCCGTCGCCGGAACCGCCGCCCGGGGTGTTCCGTTGACGACGGGCGTCCGGCAGGGGCCGCCCGTCCCGGACGGCCCGCCGTAAAAGCGCTGGCGGACGACCGGACCGCGGCCGACAATGGCGCCGTCGTCCGGCCACCGGCCGTCCGGAACGCGCGTGCGCACATGCCCGAGGAGGCGCCATGGAGATCAGACCGGCCAGGCCGGAGGAGGCCGGGCTGCTCACCGGCATCGCGCTGCGCTCCAAGGCGTACTGGGGTTACGACGAGGCGTTCATGGCCGCCTGCCGGGCGGAGCTGTCCGTGGACGCCGGTGTGATCGAAGGGTCGGCCACGGTGGTGGCCGAGGACGCCGGGCGGCTGCTGGGGTTCGTCTCGGTCTCCGGCGCGCCGCCCACCGGGTCACTGGACCTGCTCTTCGTCGAGCCCGAGGCGATCGGCCGGGGCGTCGGCCGCGCGCTGTTCGAGCGTGCCCGGGGGCTGGCCGCGGAGCTGGGCCTGCGCCGGCTCACCATCGACTCCGACCCGAACGCCGAGCCGTTCTACCTCGCGATGGGCGCCACCCGGGTCGGCAGCGTCCCGTCCGGCTCGATCCCGGGGCGTGAACTCCCGCAGCTGGTCCTGGACCCGGCCGCGCCGTAGCGCGGAGGTGCGGAGCGCGGGGGAGGCGCCCAGGGCGCCTGGGCCTGTTCCTGTGCCCGCGTCCGCTCAGTGGCCGCGCGGCAGTCCGCGGTGCTTCCACATGGCCGCCCCGGTGAGCAGCAGTCCGGCGGCGATGGGGGCGAGGACGGCGGTCGCGGTGGCGGAGCCGTCACCGGAGGCGGCCGCCGCGACGGTGTCGGCGACGGCCACCTCCTCGGGTGTCCCGCCGGGGCGGGCTCCGGCGGAATCCGCGGGGCCCGCCGTCCCGCCGGGCGCGGTGGCGGGCCCGGCCTCGTCGGCGGTGGTGGCCGCCGCCTCCCGGACCGGTGGTTCCGAGGTGGCCGCGCGCTGCCGGGGCACGGTGGACAGGGTGGTGCCGGTGTGGCGTCCGGCGGCGGTCGGCTCCTCGGGCCCGCCCTCGCGGGAGGCGCGGGGGCCGTCCGGCCGGGCCCGGTCGGGGACGGTGCCGAGCAGACCGGAGGCGAGCGCGAAGGCGTCGGGGACGGCCGCCCGCTGGCCGGGCAGGGGCAGTCCGCCGGCCCGGATGCGTTCCTGGAGGGTGTCGCCGGCGGCTCCGGCGACTCCGTCGATCCCACCGGCCGGTCCGTCGCCGGCGGGCTCCCCGGTGGGCCCGGGGGAGCGGTCCGGCGGTCGGTCCGCCGACGGCCCGGACCCGACGGGGCGTTCGGCTGACTGCCCGTCGAGGGCGGGTCCGTCGAGCACCGGCCGGTCGAGGGAGGGTGTGAGGTTCGGCGTACGGCGGACGGCGGGCCGGGCCGGGTCCGGCAGCGGGTCGGCGGCGGCCGCGCACGCCCCGGGGGCGCCGAAGCCCCAGAGCTGTGCGAGCAGGGCCCCGGCGGCCGCGAGAACCCGGGGGCGGGGCAGCCACCGGGCGAGCCCGCGGTGGGCTCCGGCGACGCCGCGGGGGGCGGGTTCCTGGGGCTTGGTCGCGTGATTGGCTCGCACGTGAATCGAGAACGAGCGGCCGGGTGGTGAGGTCACGCCCGCTGTCACGGACAGTCATCGTGCGGGTGGCCCCGGGGCCGGTGTTCCCGGGGCCACCGACCGCGTGGCGGTCAGGAGTTGGGGCGCAGGGTCCAGGTGACCGTCATCACGCCGGTGACGGCGCCGTCGGCGCGGGTGATCTCGACGGTGACCGGGAACTCGGGGCGGCCGCCGGCGTCCAGCTCGGCGACGACCTCGGCGGCCGGGCGGCCGAGCACGGCGGTGGCGGTGACCTCGCCCATGGCGAGCTTCTTGTACGCGATCTCGGCGTTCACGGCGAGCGGCACGGCCCGGGACAGCTGGTCGCCGAAGGCGGCGAGCACGATGCAGCCGCTGGCGGACTCGGCCAGGGTGAACATCGCGCCGGCGTGCGGGCCGCCGACGTGGTTGTGGTACGCGGGCTGGTCCGGGAGCCGGAGCACGGCGCGCTCCGGGGTGGTCTCCAGGTACTCCAGCTTGAGGGTGCGCGCCATCGGCACGGTGTCGTCGAGCAGCTTGCCGATCTGGGGAGTGGTCATGGCGACGATGTTACTAGCCGGTAGCTTCCGGCGGCAGGGGGTGGGCGGAAAGCCGGCCCGACGGGCGTGTGAGGGAGCGCACATCCGGGCGGGGGGCGTGCAGTTGAGGCCGTGCACGACTGAGGGAACGCGAAAACGCCTGAGGGGCCGATCTCTTGAAGAGATCGGCCCCTCAGGCTCTGGGGTGAGTGACGGGACTCGAACCCGCGGCCACCTGGACCACAACCAGGTGCTCTACCAACTGAGCTACACCCACCATCTGTCCGGTCCGTTCCCGCTCTCGCGTTCCCGTTCCGACAGGAAGAACTCTACAGGATCCGAGAGGGTGCTCGCGCCAGGGTTTCCTTCCGGCGGACGCGGGCACCCTCCCCGACCCTCCGACGGGGTCCGCCGGGCGGTTCCCGGTGGCTCCTGGGGGGTTCCGGCCGGGCGCTCCCGGCGGGTGGTTCCGGGCCGGGCGCTCCCGGCGGGGCCGCGGGGGAGACCCGCGGCCCGGGCTCAGCTCGCCGGGGCCCGGTACTTCGCGGCGATCGCCCGGGCGGTGTCGGCGTCCGGGCCGGGCTGCGGGACGAACACCGCCTCGCGGTAGTACCGCAGTTCGTCGATGCTCTCCCGGATGTCGGCGAGCGCCCGGTGGTTGCCGCCCTTCGGCGGGCTGTTGTAGTACGCCTTCGGGTACCAGCGCCGGGCCAGCTCCTTGATCGAGGAGACGTCCACGATCCGGTAGTGCAGGTGCTTCTCCAGGGCCGGCATGTCCCGGGCCAGGAAGCCGCGGTCGGTGGCCACCGAGTTGCCGCACAGCGGGGTCTTCCCGGCCTCCGGCACGTGCTCGCGCACGTAGGCGAGCACCCGCGCCTCGGCCTCGGCCAGGGTCACGCCCTGCTCCAGCTCCTCCAGCAGCCCGGAGGAGGTGTGCATCTCGCGCACCACCTCGGGCATGTTCGCCAGCGCCTCCGCCGGCGGCCGGATGATGACGTCCACACCCTCGCCGAGGATGTTCAGCTCGGAGTCCGTCACCAGCACCGCGACCTCGACCAGGGCGTCCTGGTCGAGGTCGAGGCCGGTCATCTCACAGTCGATCCATACCAAACGGTCATTCACACAACTCACCCTACGGCGCGATCACGCGCCGCGGGGACCGGTGGAGCCGAGCGGGGTGCCTCGGTTCGGTGCTCCTCCGGCCCGTCGTGCGTGCCGGGGCCGTCCGGGTGCTCGCCGTCCCGGCCGGCCCGGACCGGGTGGCCGTCCCGTCCGGTCCGGACCTCGCGCGCCGGTCGGGCGCCCTCGGCCGCGGGCCGGCCGGCCTGGCCGCGGACCTGCGGAGCCCGGGCCTGGCGACCGCGGAGCTCACCCGGGGCGGAGCCCGGCTGTCCGGGCTGGGCCGGCATCCGTCCGGTGGCCGCACCACCCCCGGCACCTACCTGCACGCGGTCGACCTCGTCGCCGGTCGGGGCGGCCTGCTGCACCACACCCCGGGGCTCGCTCCCACCAGGCGCCAGAAG